>NZ_JBUDPI010000217.1:0-6594 GCF_054919635.1 Halochromatium sp.
TCGAGATGCACGCCCATGACGATCTGGGCCTGGCCACCGCCAACACACTCGCCGCAGTGCGCGCCGGCGCCACCCATGTCAACACGACCGTGCACGGGCTCGGTGAGCGCGCCGGCAATGCCGCGCTGGAAGAGGTGGTGATGGGGCTCAAGCATGTGCACCGGGTCGCAACCGGCGTCGACCTGACCCGCTTCGAGGCGCTCTCGAAGCTCGTTGCCCAGGCCTCTGGCCACGCCGTCGGTTGGCACAAGAGTCTGGTTGGCGATGGTGCCTTCACCCACGAGGCCGGTATCCATGTCGATGGTCTGCTCAAAGATCCGTTGAACTATCAGGGCATCGACCCGGCCGAGGTCGGCCGCAAACACCAGATTGTGCTCGGCAAGCATTCTGGTCGGCAGGCGATTCGGCTCGCCTACGAACAGCTGCTCCAGCTCGACATCAACGCCGCGCAGGCCGAGCGGGTGCTACCGCTGCTGCGCCGCTTCGTCACCGAGACCAAGCGCCCGCCTGAGCGCAATGATCTTCAACGGTTCCTGGACCAGGCGGCTTGCCTGCCCCTGTCTCTATCCGACACGGCCTCGGAGCCGGAGCCAAGGCGCGGCTGCCCTGTCCGTGCGGGCTCGAGTCCAGCGCCTGCCCGCGAGCAAGAGCCGCGTGAACAACAGCCTGAGGCACACCGAGCCATGGGTGAGCGCGCCACCTGGACCTGCTAAGTCCCGCAGCCAAGCCAGTGCCGCCCGTGCCGCGGAGCCAAAGGCAAATGGTCTGACCAGGCATCGAGAGCAAGCGCCACTATGGATCTATTGGATATCAGTGACGAAGCGATGTACTTCGAGACGCCGCTGCCGACCGAGGTACAGCAACTGCTCGACGAGGGCGGGCAACGCTATCGCTCGCAAGCACTTGATGGCTCCTCGGAGGATGATTTGGAGCTGACCTCCGTCGACAGCGCCGAGTGGGCACTGCTGCGCGCCTATCTCAAGGCACCAGAGCATCTCTCGGTGACCGTCGCCCTCTATCGCTTCTTCTATTACCGCCATCGCTATGCCGAGGCGGTGATGATGGCCGATCGCGCCATCCTGCTCAGCAGCCGGCAGCTTGGCCTGAGCGAGGACTGGCGCCAGCTCACGGCGGGCGATCTCGAGCAAGCGGCCGAGCGCTCGATGAGCAGCACCCGCTTCCTGCTGTTGGCGCTCAAGGGCGCGGCCTGGCTGTTGCTGCGCCAAGATCAGCCACAGGCCGCCATCGAGCGCCTGACGCCGATCCGCGCCTTTGATCAGAAGGACCAGCTCGGTACCACTGAGCTGCTGAGCTGGGCCGAAAATGCGGTGCGTCGCGAGGAGGTCGCAAGCGCCGGAGACAATGTGCACCTGTTGATCGATTAAGGAGACCACCATGGCTGTCCCCAACACCCCCACGCCGCTTCATTCAAGTACCCAATCCATGTCCGATTCACTCGCCCAATCGATCCCCGACTCGATCGACGCCTTCGAGTGCGATCTCGACGAGCTCGAGACCGCCGAGGATTTCCTCGACTATTTCGGCGTCGCCTTCGAGCCCGCGATCGTCCAGGTCAACCGGCTGCACATCCTGCAGCGCTTTCACGACTATCTCGCCGAGGTCGACGAACTGCCCGACAGCGCAGCAGCCCGCTACCGGCTCCATGCGGACCTCCTGAGCGGCGCTTACAAGGACTTTGTCGGCTCTGATGCACGCACCGAAAAGGTCTTCCGCGTGTTCAAGATGCAGGAGCCCCGTCAGGTCAGCGTCGGGCTCGACCAACTCCTCGCCAGCCGCAATGCCCCAGCCTCACTTACCGAGCAGCCGATCTAATGCGACCGCAGTACGACTATGGCGACGAGGTCCGCGTGCTGCGCAATGTGCGCAACGACGGCACCTTCCCCGGCCATCCGACGGGCGCCCTGCTGGTCCGGCGCGGCAGCACCGGCTATGTGCGTGACGTGGGCACCTTTCTGCAAGATCAGATCATCTACAGCGTCCATTTCCTCGAGGGCGATCGCATCGTCGGCTGCCGGGAGGAAGAGCTTCAACCGGCCGCTGATCCCTGGACGCCAAGCCGATTCGAGTCCCGCGATAAGGTCACCGCACGCATCGCGCTCGGCCGCGGGGGCCGCGTGCTGGTCGAGCAAGGCCGCGTTGGCGAGGTGATCAAGGTGTTGCGCGGGCCGGCTGATCACGAGCAAACCGGTGATGTGGCCTATCACGTGCTGTTCCCGGGCTGCAGCCTGCTGCAGGTGCCCGAGTCGGCGCTGGATGCCGTGCCAGTATCAGCCCGAGATCCAGAGTCGCCGCTAGAGCCAGAGCCAGAGCCAGCGCCAGCATCAGCGCACGAATCAGAGCGAGCATCGGCTCCAGCATCACACTCCGGGACAACCGCTCCGTCGTCCTCCGAGCGGCACTTGGCATCGAACCCTGCGCTCGCTCGAGTACCAAGGGCTTCTGCAGCGGCTCCTCCGGCCTCGGCAGTCAACGGAGTCGGCAGCAACCCGCAGCCCAGCATCCCGGAGCAGAGCCCATGAGCGCATCCCAGGCGATCGCCTCCAAACCAGCGCCATCCGACCAGCGCGCGACCGAGCCCGAGGGCTATCGGTATCATCTGCTGCGTGCCGCGACCGCCCGCTTCCAACGCAATATCCCGGCCCTGTCGAACGAGGAACGAGCCGAGGCCGAGCGCCAAGCCCAGCGTAGCTTCGACCTGGAGGAGCGGGTGCTCGGCAGCACAGAGGCCCGCGATGTGCTAATCCCAGACACTCAGGTTCAGCGCTCTTATCAAGCGGTCAAACAGCGCTACGAGAGCCAAGACGAGCTGGAGGCCGATCTCAAGCGTAACGGCCTCGATAGCCGCCAACTGCGCCAAGCCTTGCGCCGAGAGCTGATCTTCGATGCGGTGATGCAGCGCGTCGGCGCCCGTCACGCACCGATCACCGATGCCGATGAGCGGCTCTTCTACGAGCTGCATCGCGAGCGCTTCAGCGCACCCGAGACGCGCAGCGCACGTCATATCCTGATCACCATCAACGACGACTATCCGGAGAACAGCCGCGGTGCCGCCCGCGCACGCATCGAGGCGATTGCCGAGCGCCTGTGCACACAGGCCAAGCAACAGTCGACCTTGATCAACGCCTTCATCGACGAAGCCCGCAAGGGCTCCGAGTGCCCAACAGCGATGGAGGGCGGCCAGCTCGGCACGATCAGCGCCGGCCAGCTCTACCCCGCGCTTGATGCCGCGCTATTCGACCTAAACGCCGGCCAGCTCAGCGGCGTGCTCGAATCCGAGCTCGGCTTCCACCTGCTGCTGTGCGAGACGATCCATCCCGCCAAGACACTGCCATTTGAACAGGTCCGCGAGCGCATCCATCAAGCCCTAGAGAAACGCCGTCGCAAGGAGCAGCAACGCCAATGGCTCGCGAGCCTGAATACGCAACAGCCGAGCCAGCATCAGGCCTAAACATCAGGGCTTGGACCGCTAGGGCGCGACAACATGCGCCAGTGACGAACTGGCGCTGTACGCCTATTGAGCATACACTTTAGACCTCTCGAATCATTCAGAGGTCAAGATGCCAACCATCACGTCTGCAGACGACAGTCTCAACGAGCGCGAGCGCAGTACCGCTCGCTTCGCCTTTCGCACAGCGCCGCGCATCAAGCAAACGATCGAGCGTGCCGCCGCGTTGAACGGTCAAGATATGTCTGCCTTTGTGCTCGCTGCTGCCTACCAGCGCGCGCTCGAGACGATTCAGAGGCATGAGGTCACGCAGCTACGAGCCGAGGACCATCAGGCGTTCTTCGATGCCCTTGAGCATCCGCCCGCACCCACCGATCGGCTGCGCGCGGCCTTCGCTCACCACCATGAGACAGGGATCAAGGAGACAGCGCTCAATGACACAATGCACAAGCGCTGATGACCAAGAAGGTTCTTATCGAGCCGCTCGACAAGACCAAGCATGATCGTGCGGCCTTTGCATCAGGTATTGAACAGGTCGATCGCTATCTCCGTGAGACTGCTAGCCGGCTGATGAAGGGCGGCACGGCCAGGGTCTTCGTCATGGTCGATCCGCAGCAGAGCGCCAAGGACATCCTTGGCTTCTATTCAATCAATGCACATCGTCTGGATTCTGTCGATCTGCCGCAACGCTACCGCCGCTTCGCCCTACCTGATGGCAGTATTCCAGCGGCGTTCATCGGTATGATTGGCGTCACGCAACGCGCACAGGGGCAAGGCATCGGCAGTCGCCTCCTCGTCGACGCCTTGAACGGGGCCTATCTGGCATCACAGCGCATCGGAACGGCGGTGGTGCTGCTTGATATCCTGAACTGCGGCCAGCCAGCAGCGATCAGTCGACGACAGCGGCTCTATCGCCGGTTCGGTTTCCTGCCACTGGAGTCAAACCCGCTGCGGATGTTCATCCCAATGGGCACTGTTGCCCAGTTGTATGCAGACGCTCCAAGCGTCTCCTGAATGTCCTAAGGCGCTTCGGCTCATGAGCCGGCGCTACCTTTCTAAAGCATCAAAGGCACTCCGGAATCGCGCGTCGAATCCGGGTTCGACGGCGGCAAGCTGTCGCAAGCGCCACACTGTCGTTGATATACTCGGCTATCTGATCGTCGCGGTTGTGCACTCGGCGGAGATCAACGACGGCAAAGCCGCCGACACCATCCGAAAGATCTGGGCCGATAGCGCCTACATTGGCCGAAAGCTCCACGAGCTCAGGTGCCGAGCGGCGGCAGAGAAGCGCTGATCAAGAAGCATGCTTGAACAACAGGGAACAAACGCCTTCAGCGCCGACCATGCCGCAACGGCCCTCGCTATCGATGCCTTCCTGACGCGCTGGCAGCAAGCCGGCGGCACCGAGCTGGCCAACTATCAGCTCTTTCTCGGCGAGCTCATCGCCCTGCTCAACCTGCCGCCACCCGATCCCGCCGGCGCCGATCACAGCCAGAACGCCTACTGCTTCGAGCGCCACGTCAACTTCTACCACGCTGATGGCACGACCAGCAGTGGTCGCATCGATCTCTATCGCCGCGGCGCCTTCGTGCTCGAGGCCAAGCAATCCGGACTCAACCTGCAATCCACGGCCTGGGATGCGGCCATGCTCAAAGCCCATGCGCAGGCCAGCAACTATGCCCGCGCCCTGCCGGCCGACGAGGGCCGGCCGCCGTTCGTGCTAGTGACCGATGTCGGCCGCCACATCGGCGTCTATGCCGACTTCACCCGCTCCGGCGCCAACTACATCCCCTATCCAGACGCACTCTCGCACCGCATCCAGCTCGCCGATCTGCGCCAGCCTGAGGTCCGCGAGCGCCTGCGCGCAATCTGGCTCGATCCACTCTCGCTCGATCCGGCCCGGCGCAGTGCCCGCGTCACCCGCGCCATCTCCGCCAAGCTCGCCACGCTGGCCAAATCGCTCGAGCAAGGCGAGGGCGAGGCACCAAGCCATCCACCCGAGCAGGTGGCAGGCTTCCTGATGCGCTGTCTGTTCACGATGTTCGCCGAGGATGTTGGTCTGCTGCCACCCGACACCGAGTCCGGCAGCTTCAGCCAACTGCTCGAGGACATGCGCGAGGACCCCGCGCATCTGCCGCATCTGCTGAGCCAGCTCTGGGCGGATATGAACAACGGCAGCGCCTTCTCACCGGTGCTGCGTGCGCCGATCCCGCACTTCAACGGCGGTCTGTTCGCCGACCCGAGCGCCCTGCCCTTAACGCGCGTCCAGATCGAGCTGCTCATCGACGCCGCCCGAGCAGACTGGCGCGAGGTCGAGCCCGCCATCTTCGGCACCCTGCTCGAGCGCGCCCTGGACCCGATCGAGCGCCATAAGCTCGGCGCCCACTACACCCCGCGCGCCTATGTCGAGCGCCTGGTGCTGCCGACCGTGATCGAGCCGCTGCGCGCCGACTGGGCCAATGTGCAGGCCAGCGCCTTTCGGCTGGACCAGGACGGCAAGCGCGATCAGGCCATCGAGATGGTGCGTGCCTTCCACCGTCGGCTCTGCACCGTCCGCGTGCTCGACCCGGCCTGCGGCAGCGGCAACTTTCTCTATGTGACGCTCGAGCATCTCAAACGGCTCGAGGGCGAGGTCCTGGAGGCGCTGGCCGACCTTGGCTTCACCCAGCAAGGGCTGGAGCTGGAGGGCGGCACCGTCAGCCCGGAGCAGATGCTCGGCCTGGAGACCAATCCGCGCGCGGCACGCATCGCCGAGGCCGTGCTCTGGATCGGCTATCTTCAGTGGCACTTTCGCACCTTCGCCAAGACCCCACCGCGCGAGCCGCTGCTCAAGGACGCGCACAACATCGAGAACCGCGACGCGGTACTGGCCTGGGATGCGATCGAGTACGCCCAAGATGACGCCGGCCGCCCGATCACCCGTTGGGATGGGCGCACGATGAAACCGCATCCGGTCACCGGCGAGCTGGTGCCGGACGAGTCGGCGCAAAGCCTGGTCGAGCAGTACATCAACCCGCGCGCAGCGGAGTGGCCGAAAGCAGACTTCGTCATCGGTAATCCGCCGTTTATCGGTGCCAGCACTATGGAGCCTGTCCGACTTAGGTTACAGACTCGGCGTTGGGAGCCGA
>NZ_JBUDPI010000218.1:0-6580 GCF_054919635.1 Halochromatium sp.
CAGGAGCCGCCATGACTGATTTGCTGCCTCGTGTCATCCGTTCCGGCAAGCCCTCGCTGCTGTATGCCGTGATTGTGATCGGTACCGCCGCGGTACCTGCCAGCGCCAGCGATGTGCGCGAGATCGAACTGCGCCGTCTGATGGAGCCCACCCCCGCGGAACGCGCTCAGGAAGACCGCGGACAGATCTACATCTATGACGGCCTGCGAGATACCGATATCCAGCACGCGATGGATGAAGAATTCCACCGGATCGAGCACATGATGTTCATCCGTACGCACAAGACGGACCCGCACGGCGAGGTGAAACGTGATGCAAGCACCGGCGAAGCGCTCATCGAAGACGATGGCTGCTGAAGCGCTTGCGCCGATGGTGATGACCATGGGCCGGGGGCGCCGCGCCCCGGCGCATCGACAGAACTCGACAAAATCATGGGGAACCAGCGATGCGAAGACGCGCGAGCGCGGCACCTGGTCGGCGCGGTTATTGACTACTGTGGCAACCCAGACCGCCGGTCGGTCGGCGCGGTCGAGTCGATCGAAGCCGGTACGCGACCAGTTGCCGAGCGCGCCGAAGCGCTCGTTTGCCGACATGCCCATGACGAAGCGCAGTCGCCGCTGCTCGACCCAGGCATCGGGGTAGGTCTTGAGCACCCCGAGATCAGGCACCACCCGGTCGGCCATCTCCTTGAGGGCGACATCATCGAGGACGTCGAGGAGTCGGGTCAGGCCTAACACCAGCGCGATGTTGTACGGATGTTCGTCGTACGGGAAGCGCGCGAGGACGTCCGGCGTCAGCAGCCCAGCCTAACGTCATCCTATGGGCTGCAGCGAGGTGCCGATGCACTCGGCGCTGTTGCGCAGGATCGGCAACATCTGCTCCTCGCTCGTCAGCAGTTGGCTGCGCGGCGGGATGAGATTGACCATGCACTCCCAGAGAAAGGCCTCGGTGCGCAAGCGCGTGGCGAGCCTCACGACGAAGGCCTGCTCCCAGATGGTCGCTTTATCGTAAGAGGGTGTTTACCTAAGCGCCTCAGCGCTTCTTCGGCGGCATCAGGTCGGTGATCGTTCCGTGCGCCATCTCAGCAGCAAGTCCGATGGTCTCGTTCAGGGTCGGATGCGGATGGATGGTCATGCCAAGGTCTTCCATGTCGGCGCCCATCTCGAGTGCGAGCACGGTCTCGCCGATTAGCTCGCCGGCATTGGGGCCGACGATGCCAGCGCCGAGGATGCGCTTGGTCTCGGGATCAAACAACAGCTTGGTCAGGCCCTCGTCGCGGTGGATGCCGAGCGCGCGGCCACTGGCGGCCCAGGGGAAGACGCCCTTTTCGACCTCGATGCCCTGTGCTTGGGCCTCGGTCTCGGTGAGGCCCATCCAGGCCACCTCGGGATCGGTGTAGGCGACCGAGGGGATGGTCATCGGATCGAACAGCGCTGGCTCACCGGCGATGACCTCGGCGGCGACCTTGCCTTCGTGGGTGGCCTTGTGCGCGAGCATCGGGCCGCCGACCACGTCGCCGATCGCGAAGATGGTCGGCACATTGGTGCGCATGTGCTGATCGGTCTTGATGAAGCCGTGCTCGTCGACCTTGACCCCGGCGGCCTCGGCGTTGATCAGCTTACCGTTCGGACGCCGACCAATAGCGACCAAGACCTTGTCGTAGCTGGCCTCGCCGGGGTGCTTGCCCTCAAAGACCACGTCGATCGCCTTGGAGCTGGCCTTCATGGTCGCGACCTTGGTCTCGAGCCAGATGTTTTGGTAGCGTTTCTTGACCACCTTCTGCAGTGCGCGGACCAGATCCTTATCGGCACCCGGCATGAGCTGATCCTTCATCTCGACGACGTCGATCTTGGCGCCGAGCGCGGCATAGACGCTGGCCATCTCGAGGCCGATGATGCCACCGCCGACCACCAGCATCCGCTCCGGGATACCGTCGATCTCGAGTGCACCGGTTGAGTCCATCACCCGTGGATCATCGTGCGGGAAGCCAGGGATGCGGATCGGCGTGGAGCCGACGGCGATGATGCATTGATCGAAGCTGACGGCGACCTTGCCCTCGCGGCTGTCGACACCGATGCGGTTCGGGGTCTCGAAGCGGCCGGTGCCTTGTACCACCTCGACCTGGCGCTGCTTGGCCATGCCGGAGAGCCCCGTAGTGAGCTTCTTGACGACCTTGTTCTTGCCGGCGCGCATCTTGTCGAGATCGATCTCGGGCGCGGCGAAGGTGACGCCCATGGCGCCCATGGTCTTGGCCTCCTCGATGATCTGCGCGGTGTGCAGCAGCGCCTTCGAGGGGATACAGCCGACGTTGAGGCAGACGCCGCCGAGGGTGGGGTAGCGCTCGATCAGCACGGTGCGCAGGCCAAGATCGGCGGCGCGAAAGGCGGCGGTGTAGCCACCGGGGCCGGCGCCAAGGACAACGACCTGGGCGCTGATTTCTTTATTCGGAGCGGTATCGCTCATGGGGATTCTCGTTCGATTGTGCGTTTTCAGTGTCCAGCTGCTTTAGCTCCGCCCATGCGACTGCTTCTTCGTCGCGCAACCAATCTGTTGCTAGCGCGGTCTCGGAGAGTAGCGCTGTCTCTGAGGCTTGAGTTGAAGTCAACCGGCTCATTCAATCAGGCTACAACAACAGTCGTCGAATGTCGCTGAGTAGGCCAGCCAGCAAGGTTGTGAAACGCACGCCATCGGCGCCATCAACGACGCGATGATCATAGGACAGCGACAGCGGTAGCATCAGCCGCGGCTCGAAGGCCTCGCCATTCCAGACCGGCTTGGTCTCGGTGCGCGAGACGCCGAGGATGGCGACCTCGGGGGCGTTGACGATGGGCGTGAAGGCAGTGCCGCCGATGCCGCCAAGACTGGAGATGCTGAACACGCCGCCTTGCATATCGCCGGGCAGCAGCTTGCCCTCGCGCGCCTTGCCGCTCAGCGCCATCAGCTCGCGGGCGATCTCGAACAGGCCCTTCTTGTCGGCATCTCGAATCACTGGCACCACGAGTCCATTGGGTGTGTCGACGGCGACGCCGATGTGGGTGTAGTGCTTGAGGATCAGCTGCTCGCCATCGGCCGAGAGTGAGGCCTTGAGCGTTGGCATCTGCGCCAGTGCGCCGGCGACCGCCTTGACCAGGAACGGCATGAAGGTGAGCTTCACGCCAGCCTCCTCGGCGGCCTGCTTCTGGCCCTTGCGGAAGGCCTCGAGCTCGGTGATGTCGGCCTCGTCGAACTGGGTGACATGCGGCACCGAGAGCCAGGCGCGGTGAAGATGGGTGCCGCTGAGCTTCTTGATGCGCGAGAGGGGTTGCGTCTCGGTCGCACCGAACTTGCTGAAATCGACCTCGGGCGCAGCCGGCAACTGGAATGGCATGCCGCCGCTGGCAGCGGGAGGGCTTCCGGCCGATAGGGCCTTCTTGACATAGGCTTGGACGTCGTCCTTGAGGATGCGTCCCTTACGGCCGCTGCCCTTGACCTGCGCCAGGTCGACGCCGAGCTCGCGGGCGAAGCGCCGGATTGCTGGGCTGGCATGGGGGGTGCGTCCGCTGGCGATGGCCTGCATATCGGCCGGACGCGGCAGGATTGGGGCCTTGCGACGCTCGGCCTCACCAGGGGCTCGGCTTGCCGATGAAGCCTGACTGCCGTCAGAGACGGTGTCTGCTGCAGCTCGCGTTCGGTCGCCTTCGGGCCTTGCCGTGTCGGCGGGCGTTTGAGCGGACTCGTCCTCTTCGGCGGAAGGTGTCTTTGATCTCGCCTCAGCGGTCGGTTGAGCGACGCCCTTCAGCGTTAGCATCAGGTCGCCCTGATTGATCTTGTCGCCAGCCTGAATATGGACCGCCTCGACCGTCCCGGCGGACGGCGAGGGGATCTCCATGGTCGCCTTCTCGCTTTCGAGCGTGGCGATGGATTGATCGACCTCGATCTGATCCCCCGGGCTGACGAGAACCTCGATCACCGGAATGTCGCTGAAGTCACCGATGTCTGGCAGACGCACCTCAAGAGGCTTCTCGGTCCCAGCGGATGAAGCGCTGGCCGTCGAGCGTGCGGCCGAGTCGCCTGGGTCGCCCCCGGCCGCCGGCCCGGTTGCGATGGAGGTCGATGCTGGCGCGGGCCGGCTGACTTGCTCAGTGGACGTATCCTGCGCAGGCGCGGCCTTCTCGCCGGCGCCTGACGGCTCATCGTTGCTCGCGCCGCTGCCTTTTCCTGTGCCCTCTGAAGCCCCCTCGCGAGCGCCAGCCGCGGCGCTGGTTGCGACGCGCATCAGCAGTTGTCCTTGGGCGACGCGCTCACCGACCTTGACGGCGACCTCTTTGACCTCGCCGCCGAACGGGGCCGGGATCTCCATGGTCGCCTTGTCGCTCTCGAGCGTCAGCAGCGATTGCTCCGGCTCGATCTGGTCTCCTTCGGCGACGAGGATCTCGATGATCTCGACATCGGCGAAGTCACCGATGTCCGGAAGCAGAACGTCTTCTACCGTTGCCACGCTGCTGTCTCCTGTGACCAGTGAGCGAACCAGTGGGGGTCCCTATGGGGATGCGCGATGAGGGGATGCCGCAGGCGTTGTCCGACTGTCGGCGTCATTGGACGACCTTGCGTCGCATGACGCAGAGCGGTGCCATGCTGCATTGCATGAGTGCGGGAGGCGCTCATTGGGTCACCGGGTTTGGCTTGTCCGGATCGATCCGATACTTCTCGATCGCCTCGCGCACGCGCGACGTCGGGAACTTGCCCTCATCGGCCAGGGCCTTGAGTGCGGCGATCACCACATACCAGCGATTGACCTCGAAGAACTTGCGCAGCTGGCTGCGCATGTCGCTGCGGCCGAAACCGTCGGTGCCTAGGACGCTGTAACGGCGCGGCAGATAGGGCCGGATCTGATCGGCGTAAGCGCGGATATAGTCGGTTGCAGCGACGATCGGTCCCTCGCTGTCAGCGAGCTGTGCGGCCACATAGGCGGTGCGCGGTGGCTCTTCGGGGTGCAGCAGGTTCCAGCGATCGACATCAATGCCGTCGCGGCGCAGCTCGTTGAAGCTGGTGACGCTCCAGACATCGGCTGCAACGCCAAAGTCGCGCCCTAGCAGACCGGCGGCGGCCTCGACCTCGCGCAGGATTGTGCCGCTGCCGAGCAGTTGCACCGTCGGTGACGCCTCGTTAGCGTTTGTCTCCGTTGCCTCGGCCGGCGGCAGCCGATAGAGGCCGCGCCGAATCCCATCCTCGACGCCTTCGGGCATCGCCGGCTGCGGGTAGTTCTCGTTCATCACCGTGATGTAGTAGAAGCAGTTCTGCTTCTCGGCGTACATCCGGCGCAGACCGTCTTGCACGATTACAGCCAGCTCATAGGCATAGGCGGGGTCGTAGCTGACGCAGTTGGGAATGGTCGCGGCGGCCAGATGGCTGTGGCCGTCTTGGTGCTGCAGGCCTTCGCCGGCGAGGGTGGTACGTCCTGCGGTACCGCCGAGCAGGAAGCCGCGCGCCTGCATGTCGCCGGCGGCCCAGATCAGGTCGCCGACGCGCTGGAAGCCGAACATCGAGTAGTAGATGTAGAACGGGATCATCGCCTGACCATGATTGGCGTAGGCGGTGGCGGCGGCGATCCAGGACGACATCGCCCCGGCCTCGTTGATGCCTTCCTGCAGGATCTGACCGTTCTTCTCCTCGCGGTAATACATCACCTGGTCGGAATCGACCGGCTCGTAGAGCTGGCCGACGTGGGAGTAGATGCCGAGCTGGCGGAACATGCCCTCCATGCCGAAGGTGCGCGCCTCGTCTGGGACGATGGGGACGACCAGGTTGCCGATGGCCTTGTCGCGGATGATCATCGACATCAGCCGCACCATTGCCATGGTGGTCGACATCTCGCGATCGCCGCTGGATTCGAGCAGCTGCTTGAAGGCATCGAGTCCAGGGACCTCAAGCGCTGGGGCCTCATCGAATCGCGCTGGCAGCGGGCCACCCAGGGCCTCGCGACGCTCCTGGAGGTACTTCAGCTCGGGGCTGTCGGGCGCTGGTTTATAGAAGGGTGCGGCGCCGATCTGCTCGTCCGAGATCGGGATGTTGAAGCGGTCGCGGAAGGCCTTGAGGTTGGCCTCACCCATCTTCTTCTGCGAGTGGGTGATGTTCATGCCCTCGCCGGCGACACCCATGCCGTAGCCCTTGACCGTCTTGGCCAGGATCACCGTTGGCTGGCCCTCGGTGCGGAGCGCAGCGGCGTACGCGTTGTAGATCTTGACCGGGTCATGTCCGCCGCGGTTCAGGCGCCAGATGTCCTCGTCGGTCATGTTGGCGACCATGTCGGCAAGCTCGGGGTACTTGCCGAAGAAATGCTCGCGGGTGTAGGCGCCGCCCTTGGCCTTGTAGGCCTGGTAGTCGCCATCCACGCACTCTTCCATGCGCTTGAGCAAGAAGCCTTGGTTGTCGCGGGCTAGCAAGGGGTCCCAATAGCTGCCCCAGATCACCTTGATGACGTTCCAGCCGGCGCCACGGAAGACCGCCTCGAGCTCCTGGATGATCTTCCCGTTACCCCGTACCGGCCCGTCGAGGCGCTGCAGGTTGCAGTTGACCACGAACACCAGGTTGTCGAGGCCCT
>NZ_JBUDPI010000219.1:0-6538 GCF_054919635.1 Halochromatium sp.
CGTCTCGACTGCGCCCGGGGCCACGGCGAAGGCGCGAATGTTGTGCTCGCCGCCCTCCATCGCGGCGCACTTCGCGTACATGTTCACGGGCATCTTCGTTCCCGCGTACGCGAAGAAGCCGGGGAAAGGATCGAGCGTCGCCATCGTCGAAACGTTCACCACGCATCCGGACCGCTGCTCCAGGAAGATCGGCCAGCAGTAATGCATGGCGTAGGCCGGGCCCAGGGCGTTGACCGCCATCATCTCGTCAAAGTCGGCTTCCGTCGTCTCTGCGATGGGCTTGCGCAGGACCTTCCCGACGGTGTTGACAGCGATGTCGATTCCATCGAATTGCGCCCGTGCGCCGCTAAAGAGCGCTTCCATATTCTTGGGGGACGTAAGATCCCCTTGAAACAGCCAGGCTTTGGCACCGGCGGTTCTGACCGCCGCGATTGTCGCCTCGGCGGCTGCCCTTGAGCTGTCACTATTGTAGTGAATCGCGAGCGCTCTCGCCCCATTGTTGGCCATGTCCCGGGCGATGAGTCCACCCAGGTTCTTCGCGCCTCCGGCGATCAAAACCGCCTTTCCATTGATCGCGTTGCTCATCGTTTCGACCCTCCGCACGTGGATGACGTGAAGGGTACACTGTTCACAAATTTCGACTAGTCGTCGATTCTTGAACATTATTGTCGAGATTTGCGAACAGAGGTATTCATGGACCGCATCGAGAGCCTTCGGGTCTACCTGCGCGTGGTCGACTGTCTGAGCTTCACGCGCGCTGCGAATCAACTACAGATGCCTCGCTCGACGGTCTCTACCTCCGTGCGCGACCTAGAGGAACGATTGGGCGTTCGCTTACTCACGCGCTCGACGAGAAGCGTTGCACCAACACAGGACGGCGCCGCGTTCTACGAACGTTGCACTAGGTTGCTGAATGACTACGACGAGTTGGAAACGCTGTTCCAAGCGTCGACACAGCCCTTGAGCGGGCGCTTGTCCGTCAGCGTTCCGGGGCGGATGGGGAGGCTTATCTTCGCCCCGGCACTACCGAAACTGCTCGAGCAGTACCCGGGGCTTGAGGTCGAGCTGAGTTCTACGGACCGAGAAGTCGATCTGATTCAAGACGGGATCGACTGTGCCATCAGAGTCGGCGACATCACCGGAAGCAGCCTCGTCGCAAGACCGCTGGGGATGCTGGAAATGGCGAACTGCGCGGCGCCGGCATACTTGGAGCGCCATGGAACGCCACAGAGCATCGGTGAGTTGGAGAACCACTTCGCCGTGCGTTACGCATCGCCAACGAACGCCCGCGTCGAGTACTGGGATGTCGAGACTCCCGACGGCGTCCAAGAAATGCCACTGCGATCCCGCGTGACGGCGAACCATGCCGAAGCGCTGATCGCTTGCTGCCTTGCGGGCCTTGGAATGATCCAAGTGCCCGCCTACGACGTGCGCGACGACATCCGCAATGGGACCCTCATTGAGGTGCTTCCCAAGGCCCGGGCACCCGCGATGCCGATCAACATCGTCTACCCTCACCGGCGCCACCTGTCACACCGGCTGCGAGTGTTCATGGACTGGGCCGAGGACGTGCTCCGAAAAG
This sequence comes from Halochromatium sp., assembly GCF_054919635.1. Classification (NCBI taxonomy): domain Bacteria; kingdom Pseudomonadati; phylum Pseudomonadota; class Gammaproteobacteria; order Chromatiales; family Chromatiaceae; genus Halochromatium; species Halochromatium sp. The sequence continues at coordinate 1,583 of NZ_JBUDPI010000219.1, forward strand.
CAATCTCTTGATGGCTTGCGCTTTGAAGGGCAATCTGGACCCCAGGCGCGGTTTCGGTTTTGACGATAGCTATCCGTTGATGGCTTTGCACCGGCGAAATGCTAGCGAGGCTCCGCCTCAAACCCCCTTACCCGGCACGCCCATGACCATTGTTGTGTCATCGACGTGGTCTTCGAGCCGATCGAGGATGCCGGTGATGTCTCGCAATCCGTGCGCTTTCGCCCCGCCGCTGAGCTGACACCGGAGACCCTTGCCGCCATCGCCGAGCAGGTGCGCGTGCTGTGCTAGGTTCGCCCGCAGCGGACTGATTGAGCGTGATGACGCTCGCGAAATGCTCGCCTGGGAGAACAGCGGCTTCTCCCTCGACGCCGCAGTGCGGGTGGGCGCGCAGATTGCGCGGCTTTGAAGCGCATGAAGCATCTCCGTAAGCCGTCATCCGCCCTCCAGTGTCCGCTCTATGGAGTGTTGCCGTCGATCGCGGCATAGATGGCTATGTCTCTTCATGGCCGATTGCTGCCGAGCAGCGACGCGTGGTTGATGTCCGCTTCCTGTCTCTTTGCTGACGGTCCCGGGCTGCCATCCGCGAGAGCTGCCCCGTGATGCCTCAGCAGGTAGACTACGCACAGAACGCACTCGAGGTCACAGGTTCAATCCCGGATCGCCGTAGCCGTGCCGTCTGGTGACAGAGAGCATTCGAACGTCTCCACCTCGGTGCCTGTCATCGCCCGGATGCTGATGCGGTTCTCGGATGCCTTGGTTACGCTTTCTTACTTGCTCCCTGGCGGCAGGGTAGGCTGGTGTCCCTTGAAGCATGCACGGCCCAAGGTGGGATCGAGATCAGGCGGCGACGTCTGCGGGCCGCAAGACAGGAGCACTGCTGTTGAAACAACAACAGGCATAATCGGGATAGGGATTCGCATGCACAGTCTCCCCCTGCTGGCTTCGAGAGGAGTGCAGACGATGAGGGAGCGGGGCGGTCTCGTGTATGCTGAGGCTAACGTTCCCGAGGAGGTCGCGCGGAGCACCGTGACCAAAACGTGACGCATAGCAGTCACGGCATGGCCATCCCTGGCATTTTGAGTCACGTGTGCATGGGGTTAGATGGCGTAAGTTGTTGATAAGGAAGAGACTAGAAATTGTAGCCCTGTCTTGGAATGAGGGTCGCGCGGTCAAGCGGGCTAAGGCCCTAGAAGAGGGTTCCAGTCAGGTCATCGAGGTTGCTGCGGCCCGGATCGATACGGCCAATGAAGGACGCTTGATTCATCTCTCCGGCCGGGCTGAGACAGAAGACGAGCTCGTGGACCCCGTGTTTGGAGTCGGTGGGCAGTTCTTGAAGCTACGGCGTGTGGTCGAGATGTACCAATGGCGGGAGCAAAGTCGCTCCGAGACCCGCGAGAAGCTCGGCGGTGGCACAGAGACGGTGACCACCTACAGTTATGACAAAGGCTGGGAGTCACGGCCGATCAATTCGTCGTCGTTCAAACGCCCGGATGGGCACAGCAACCCATCCAGCATGGCCTACGAGCAGTGGAGCCGAATCGCAAGCCCAGTGACCCTAGGCGCCTTCCGTCTCTCGAGCTCGCTAACGTCGAAGATCGATGACTTTCAGCGCCTATCCTTGACCGAGCCAACCTTATCGGACAACCCACTGCAGTTGCCGCCCAAGGCGCAGCAACTGGCAGATGAGGTTTATCTAGGCGACAACCCAAGCGCACCCCAAGTCGGGGATACCCGGTTCTACTTCGAGGCCGTCTCCCCGCAAACGGTCAGCCTGGTCTCGGTGCAGCGAGGCGCGAGCTTCACGCCCTATCAGGCGTCAAACGGCAACCAAGTGGAGCTGCTCGAGCCGGGCCTGCACTCAGCGCAAGCGCTTTTTCAGGCGGCCCATGACCGCAATCGCCTACTGACCTGGGGGCTGCGGTTTGCCGGCTTTTTCCTGATGTTTATCGGCTTTCGGTTAGTGTTCGGCACGCTCAGGGTGCTGGCCGCCGTAGTGCCCGCGCTCGGACGACTCGTCGGCGGCGCGATCAGCTTACTGGCCGGGATACTCGCCGGGATGATCTCGCTAATCACCATCGCTATCGCCTGGCTGTTCTACCGCCCTCTGCTCGGCGTCGGGCTGCTCGTCGTCGCGGGAGCCCTGCTATTTGGCCTAAAACGCGCCCGACTGGAGGCACAGCCGACGATTGCGGCCGCATCGAGCAGGCCACCGCCACCGCCACCGCCTTCATCGCCACCGGCTTGAGCCTTAGCCTTCAAGGTCGCGTTTGCCGTTTCAGGTGCTGAGCTTAACCCCGAATGAACGACTATTGGCACGGTCGACAAGCTCGGCAACAACCTACTCCCGAGCCTTACCCCGGCTTTGACCTAGCAGCGCGATCGAGCGCTTCGAGGCGCTCGAGCTTCTCCCTGATCCGAATCTCGAGCCCACGCTCCACCGGTTGATAGTAGCGTCTTGGCGTCATTCCATCCGGGAAGTAGCGTTCGCCGGCGGCATAGGCGTCCGGCTCATCATGGGCGTACCGGTAGGCATGACCATAGCCGAGCTCTTTCATCAGCCGAGTCGGCGCGTTTCGCAAATGCACCGGCACTTCCAATGAGCCTTGTTTGCGCACGTCTTCGAGCGCGCTGTTCCAGGCCATGTAAACGGCGTTGCTCTTCGCCGCGCTGGCCAGATAGACGGTTGCCTGCGCCAGCGCCAGCTCGCCCTCCGGGCTGCCGAGGCCTTGCTGCGCCTCCCAGGCGTTGAGCGCTAGATCCAGGGCGCGTGGATCAGCATTGCCGATGTCCTCGCTGGCCATCCGCACCAGTCGCCGGGCGATGTAGAGTGGGTCGCAACCGCCATCGATCATCCGCGCCAGCCAGTACAGGGCAGCATCCGGGGCCGAGCCGCGCACCGACTTGTGCAGCGCCGAGATCTGATCGTAGAAGGCATCACCGCCCTTGTCGAAGCGGCGGACGCTGCCTTCGATCACTTGGCGGAGGGTCTCGATGCTGATGCAACGGTTGACGCCAGCGCCATGCGCCGGCCCTTGCCCGTGCTCCGTTCTTTGCTCTGCACCCTGTTCCGGCCTATGCTCTGGACTCGTAACGATGGAGTCAGGATCGGACTGAACGTCAGCCTTGGCTTCGCGCCCGGCGCCCGCCGCCATAATGGGCTTGGCTTGGTCGTTCACGCCAAGCTCGGCTTCAGACTCAACCGAATTGATCGGCACTGCCAGATCAGCGGCAAGCTCGAGCAGGTTCAACAGCCGTCGGGCATCGCCATCGGCGGCCTCCGCGAGCAGGCGCCGGGCCTCTGAATCAATCAGGATTCGATTCCTACCCCTGGCCCTGTCACCTGAATCCAGATCCCCACCCTCTGACGCCTTAGGGGGCGCGCGGCCAGCCGTGCTTTCTCCGTCACCCTGGCCCCTCGCGGCGAAATGACCGGACGCTAGGCCACGCTCGGCATCGCTCAGCGCCCGATCGGCCAGACGTTCCAAGTCCTCGATCTCGAGCGGTTTGAGCAGATAGACGCGTGCTCGCGACAACAGCGCATTGTTGAGCGCGAATGAGGGATTCTCGGTGGTCGCACCAATGAAAACCAAGGTGCCATCCTCGACATGCGGCAAGAAGGCGTCTTGCTGTGCCTTGTTGAACCGATGCACCTCGTCGATGAACAGGATGGTACCGCGCTGCTCGACCGACCGGACCTGGCGTGCCTCGTCAACGGCAGCACGGATATCTTTGACACCCGCGAGCACCGCCGACAGACTGAGGAATCGACTGTTCGACACCGCGGCAATCAGCCGCGCCAAGGTGGTTTTGCCGGTGCCCGGTGGTCCCCAGAAGATCGCCGAATGCGGTCGATCCGCGCTAATGGCCTCGCGCAGCGGTCGCCCCGACGCGAGCAGATGCGACTGACCCACCACCTCGTCGAGGCCGCGGGGGCGCATACGCTCGGCCAGCGGGATGTGCGACTGCGTTGGCCCATTAACGAATCGGCTCATCATGACTCAACCAGATGGATGCGGCTCCCAGGCCTGTTGTTTCAGTTCGCGACGCCAAACGCCACGTCGGATAATCCCGGATAGTCGATGCAGAGTCCCCGGATCAGAGCCAAGTGCTCGTTGCCTGATCTCCAATCGGACTCTCCAATCGGACCGGGCAATCCTACAGGGATTGCGTCCACGAGCTCGAGCTCAGGCGAGAGGCCCCATCATCAGAGCCCACCAATGGTCAGCGCCGAGCCGACCCAAGCGTCTCTTCCCGGGGAAGTCTCCGCCTGGAGTTGCGTCGGACCCACTCAGTGCAGTGCAATACGCGCGCTTGCCGGCCGCCGCGGCCGCCCGCCTCCGCGCGCTCGCGGCTTGCGCCCGGCGCTGTCAACAGCGTAATCGCCAACAGCTTAATGAGAGTGACGGATGATCGAGGTTCATGAGATCAGCCGCAGTTACGGCACCCTGAGGGCGGTGGACCAGGTGTCGTTCGCGATCGGTCGACGCGAGATCGTCGGCCTGCTCGGCCACAACGGCGCCGGCAAGACCACCATCATGAAGATGCTCACCGGCTTCCTCGAGCCGAGCGCGGGCCAGATCGTCATCGATCAGCTCGACCTGGCCCGGCGCCGACGCGAGGTGCAGCGACGCATCGGCTATCTACCCGAGAACTGTCCGCTCTATTCCGACCTGAGCGTGCTTGAGCATCTGGAGTATCAGGCCACGCTACATGGCATCCCGGCGCGGCATCGCGCCGACGCCATCCACCGCGCGATCGAGCGCACCGAGCTCGGCACCAAGGCACGAGCAACGGTCGCAACGCTCTCGCGCGGCTATCGGCAACGGCTCGGGGTGGCGCAAGCGATCCTGCACGAGCCGCCGATCCTCATCCTGGATGAGCCAACCAATGGGCTCGATCCCTCGCAGATCCAGCACATGCGCGCGCTGATCCGCGAGCAGGCGGGCCATGCGACGG
>NZ_JBUDPI010000022.1:0-21227 GCF_054919635.1 Halochromatium sp.
GCTGCACGTCCTCGCGGTGGATACGAATCGAGCCGCCGCCGAGCTCGGTACCATTGAGCACCAGATCATAGGCCCGCGATAGGCAGGCACCCGGATTGGACTCCAGGCTCTCGAGCTGGTCCTCCTTCGGCGCCGTGAACGGATGATGCAGCGCCATCCAGCGGCCGGTGTGCGGGTCCTTCTCGAACATCGGAAAGTCGACCACCCAGAGTGGCTGCCAATCGTCGCTGGCCAGCCCTCGGTCATGACCGAGCTTGACCCGCAGCGCGCCGAGCGCTTCGTTAACCACTGTCGTCTTGTCGGCACCAAAGAACACTAGATCGCCGTCTTCCGCACCGGTGCGCGCCATGATGCCGTCGACCGCGCTGTCCGGCAGGAACTTCAGGATCGGTGACTGCAGACCCTCGCGACCCTTGCCGGCCCAGTCGTTGACCTTGATATAGGCCAGCCCCTTGGCGCCGTAGATGCCGACGAACTTGGTGTAGTCGTCGATCTCCTTGCGGGTCAGCTCAGCGCCCTTGGGCAGACGCAAAGCTGCGACCCGGCCCTCAGGGTCGGCCGCCGGGCCGGCGAAGACCTTGAACTCGACTTCGCCCATCAGATCAGCGACGTCGACCAACTCCAGCGGCACGCGCAGATCGGGCCGGTCGGAGCCGTAGCGACGCATGGCCTCGGCATAGGTCATGCGCGGGAAGGGATCGGGCAGCTCGCACTCGAGCACGGTGCGGAACAGCTCGCGCACCATCTGCTCCATCAGGCCCGTAAGCTCGGTTTCATCCATGAACGACATCTCGATGTCGAGCTGGGTGAACTCGGGCTGGCGATCGGCGCGCAGATCCTCGTCACGGAAGCAGCGTGCAATCTGATAATAGCGGTCCATCCCAGACATCATCAGCAGCTGCTTGAACAGCTGCGGCGACTGCGGCAGGGCGTAGAACTCACCCGGATGCACCCGGCTGGGCACCAGATAGTCGCGCGCGCCTTCGGGGGTCGACTTGGTCAGGATCGGCGTCTCGATGTCGAGGAAGCCCTGGGCATCGAGGAAGTTGCGCAAGGTCTGAGTAATGCGGCTGCGCAGACGCAGCCGCTGCTGCATCTCCGGGCGGCGCAGATCGATATAGCGGTAGCGCAGCCGCACCTCCTCGGAGGCATCGGCGCCGTGCTCGTCGAGCTGGAACGGCGGCGTCTCTGCGGCGTTCAAGACCTGAAGTGACAGACCAAGCACCTCGACCTCGCCGGTGGCGAGCTCGGGATTCTCGGTGCCTTCGGGGCGGCGGCGCACGCGACCGGTGACGGCGAGCACGTATTCGCTGCGCACCTGCTCGGCAAGCGCGAAGATCTCAGCGCGGTCCGGATCGAAGACGACCTGGACTAAGCCGCTGCGATCACGCAGGTCGACAAAGATGACGCCGCCGTGATCGCGCCGGCGATGAACCCAACCGCAAAGACTGACCTCGCGGTCGATGAGCCCGCTGTCGAGCTCACCGCAATAATGACTGCGCATAGCGTCCGATCCCCGTTAACTGCCTGCTAACCGGTGGGCCCAGCCAGCGAAATGCGGCCGGCAATGGCCGCCCGACAAAACCGAACAAGATAACGGCCCCGGAACCACCACGCAAGAATCGGCGCAGGCTTGCAGGGGGCGATTGCTCGAACGGACGTCGATACTCGCGACTCCACCCCGCTGTGCCAGGGCGCCAGCGACGGGTTCGCCACCGCCTGTTGCGCGGCTGCTAAGAGCCAGCCGCAGCCGCCTTCGGCTTCGGCGCCTCCTTTGCGGCAGGTTTGGCCGCCGGCGTATCAGACTTGGGCTTGGTATCGGCCGCTGGCTTGTCCTTCGCCTTCTCGTCTGTGGACTTGTCCTTGGCCGGTTCGCCCTCCTGATGCAGATTCTTGCGCTTGTCCTTGTCCTTCTTGAAGTCGGTCTCGTACCAGCCGCTGCCCTTGAGTCGGAAGGCAGCAGCGGTCAGCTGTTTGGTCAGCGCCGAGGCACCACAGGCCGGACAGTCGGTCAACGGCGGATCACTGATCTTCTGCAGTGCATCCAACTCGTGGCCACATTCCCCGCAGCGATACGCATAGATAGGCATGGTCTCACTCACCAAGCAATGATTGGATAACCGCGCGAGTATGGGGTTTTGACGGCGGTTTTCAAAGCGGCGTGCTCATGTATTGCTCGCAGCGGCGTCGAGCACGGCGCGCAAGTGCCGAAACAGCCGCCGCGGCGCCTCGGGACGCCCCCGCTCGGTATCGCGCTGAGCCGCACGCACCAGACTACGCAGCTGTTGGCGGTCGATCTCGGGATAGGCGCCGATCAGCTCGCCAAGGGCCTCGTCGCCTTCCTCGATCAGGCGCTCGCGCCACCGCTCGACCTGGTGCTGGCGCGCGCTCGCGGCACGTGCCTGCGCCTCGCGCTGGGCCAGCAGTGCCTGCAGCGGCTCGGTGTTCTCGCGTGCCAAGCAGTTGGCGATGCGCTTGTAATGGCGGCGCAATGCGCGCTGATCCTTGATCCGCGCGGTCTCATCGATCGCGACCCAGGTCGCCTCGCTGAGCGACAGCCCCTCGAGCTGTTGACGCGGCAGTGTTAGCAGCTGCTCAGCAAGGCTCTGCAAGGCCAGGTGCTCACGCTTGATCTGGCTTCGACTGGGTCTGGATTCATCCGCAGCCTGCTCGAGGTCGTCGGTTGCGGGACTCATTGGACGAGGATTCATCGATTCATAGGACTCCAATCGATCATTGACCCGGCGTTTGCTCGAGCTGCTCAAGGAGATCGACGACAGCCGCACGGGCAGTCCGAAAGTCGAGTCGACGCACGGCCTGCAACAGCGCCTCGAGTGCCTTGCGCAGCAGCGGATCAGCGACACGCTGAGCCAGCGTCTCGACCTCCAGTCGGGCCCGGAGATTATGCGCCGCCAAGAGCGCATCGACGCGCGCTAGCTCGACTCCAAGGTTGACCTCAGTCAGCGGCTCTAAGTTGCCATCCGTCGTCACCGCCGCGCTCGAGGTCGACTCCGGGTTGCTGACCAGGCGTTGGATCGAGTCCAACGCCTCGGCTAAGGCCGCATCGAGCGCGCCGACCTGGGCTCCCAAGGTCGCTGCAAGCGACGGCTCGACCCGAGCGTTTCCTGCGGATGCTGGGTCTCGGATCTGCGCCTCCAGATCGCTGTTGGCGATAACATGTTCGATCGCCTTTGCTGTTGCGCCAACCCGTGGCATACCGAGCGACAAGGCAACACCGCTCAAGGCGTGTGCAGCAACCTTTGCCCGCTCCCAGTCGCCCGCATCAACGAGTGCGCGTATCTCCGCCGCATGGCCCGCGAAACGCTCCGCGAAACGGCGCAGGCGGCCGCAGTGGTCAGGCATCTCTTCATCAACCGGCTCCAGTCCGGGTCCAAGCTCAGTCATCGACGTCAGAGCGGGTTGGCTCGCGCCCTGATCGCTCATTGCGTACTGGCTCATTCCGGGCTGGCTCAGTCCGGGCTGGCTCATGCGCTGCTGCTTGCTCAGCTGTCGCTTGCCGGGCTGGTTGAGCGCGAATGAGCGCACCTCGGCCAAGTTGTCGTCCGAGAGCTCAGCCTTTGGCGATCGCTCAACGGCCTGAGCGCGCGGCACTGAGCGCAGGGTCTCGATAAGGCGAGCACGCTCGATCGGCTTGCTCAGATGCCCATCCAAGCCAGCCTTGCGGCAGCGCTCGCGCTCGGCATCGGTCGCGTGGGCGGTCATCGCAATAATCGGTAGCTCGGCGCAGCCAGGCAGCGCGCGGACCGCTTGCGCAGTCTCATAGCCATCCATCCCTGGCATCTGTAGGTCCATCAAGATGAGGTCGACGGCATCACCGCCGCGCTCACCCAGCAGCGCGAGCGCGGCGGTGCCCGACTCGACGACCAGGACCTCTGCGCCAGCGCGGCGGAGGATGGCCTCAGCAACCTCCTGGTTGAGTGGCTGATCCTCCACCAGCAGCACGCGCAATCCGGTCACTGCCTCATCAGGGGTCACCTCAGTCGCAGCCTGGCGTGGACACTCAGCGGGCGATGCCGCCTGTAAGACCAGGTCAAAGGAAAAGCGGCTACCATCGCCCAAGCGGCTGCTCAGCCTGACCTCTCCGCCCATCTGATCGACCAAGCGGCGGCAGATGGCAAGACCTAGTCCAGTGCCACCAAAGCGCCGAGTGATAGAGGCGTCGGCTTGGGTAAAGGGTCGAAACAGGCGCTCGCGTTGATCCTCTCGAATACCGATACCGGTATCAGAAACAGCGACGCCGAGCTGAACTGAGCCATCCACCCTGGGCTCACAGTGGACCTCGAGCTTGACCTCACCCGACTCGGTAAACTTGATGGCATTGTTGAGCAGGTTCACCAGCACTTGGCGCAGCCGCGCCTCATCGCCGATCACCCAACACTCGTCGCTGCCGGCTTGCTCGATCTTGAACGCCAAGCCCTTGTTGATCGCACTCAACTCGACCAGGTCGCGCGCTTGGTCGACCAAGGCGCTGACGCTGAAGGCCACCTGCTCCAGCTCGAGCCGGCCGGCTTCGATCTTGGAGAAATCGAGCAGATCCCGAATCAGATGCGTCAGCACCCGCGCCGCTCGCTCGGCCTTGGCAATATAATCGCGCTGGGTCGAGTTCAAAGAACTGCTCTCAAGCAGATGGATGAAGCCCACGACGGCGTTCATCGGCGTTCGGATCTCATGGCTCATATTGGCCAGGAATTCGGATTTAGCACGGTTCGCAGCCTCTGCCTTCTCCTCTGCCTGACGCCGTACCTCAGCCTCGGCACGCAGCTGCGCGTTGGTTTCGCGCAGGTCATGAAGGCCTTCCTCGACCCGGGACTCGAGCTCATCATTGAGTTCGTTTAGCTTGTTGTTCGCTTGCTGCAGTGCATACGCGGAGGAGGCCTGCATCTCACGATGCTGCTCCTCGAGCAGATAGAACCGATCGGTGACTGCAAAGGCGAGGATCACCGCATCCAAGGCCGAACCGATCTGGGTAGCCCAGGTGGTGACAAAGTTCGTCTGCAATAGGCCAAAGGCGTTGAGCCCGTAGATCACCATGAAGCCCAACAACACTCCCCACCCCAAGGAGTAGTAGCGCGCTGGACGAAACCCTTGCAGGGCGACCTTGAGACCGACAATGACGAAAAAGAACACGGTGAAGACGAGTGTCACCGAGAAACGAACCGCAAGGTCGTAAGGCGCAATCAGGGCGAGCAGCATGCCGATCCCGGCAAGCCGACTAAGGCCGCGAAGGATGCGATCGAAGCCCGGGGCATTGGTCGCCGTGTCGAGGATCGAACGGGTGAACAACACGCCGGCCCAGTAGGCCGCTGACATGAAGAAGGGTAGGCTCACATTGGCCCACCAAGCATGGTTGGGCCAGAAGAACTGGAATGAGATCCCGTTCAGGGCGAGCTGAAAGGCGACGTAGAGACTAATAAATAAAGCAAAATAGAGCGCATTGACATCACCGAGACGCCAATAATGGTAGATGTTATAGACCACCAGCATCAACAGCGCCCCATAATAGAGCGCGAGCACGCTGTATTCGGTCGCCATGAGCTCGAATGCGCCGTTGCGCGAGAGCAGCTCGAGCGGCAGATTCAGTGAGCCAGCGGTCTCGATCCGCAGATAGACAGTGACCGGCTGACCGGGCCGAAGGCTCACGGGAAAGAGAAAGCTTCGTGCAATCACCGGTCGCGAGCCGAACGGCTCGCGATCACCAGTCTGGTAGCGCCTTAGACCATCCGGACCATCGATGTAAGCAATGACTGAATCCAATAGCGGATAGGCCAGCGCAAGGTAATAGGTTTGGGGACGCTCCAGCCGATTGTCGATCTGTAGTCGGGCCCAATGCACGCGCCGGTCAAAACCCAGATTGTCGATCTCTGTGCGGACGGGTGCGAAGGTGGAGGCCCCACTCAAAGAGCGAACATCCGCGATCCCGAGCTCCCCGCCAGGGTCGGTCAACAATTGCAGATGGCCGACAGTGCTGTAGCGGTCCTGATCACCCGAGACAACCAATGGAGAGGCGCTAGGTGCTCCCACGGCTGCCTCATCAGCCAGCGGGGCAGCGGCCTTGGTGGCCGAGACATACACTAGGACAATGCACAGCAGAATAAGCTGGAGACGAATCATGCTGAAGTCCCTCTCTGTGGTCCGATCATGGCCTCTAGACGGCGGGCTCCCAACATTGGAGCCAGAGTTGACCCCGGCCACTGCTCGCAGCTCGCTTCAATGCCTCTGATGCCGCAAACGCGAGATCTTGGGAGCGCAGACGCTTGGTTGGCTCGAGCCGCGCGAAATCGACCGTCATCCCACCGACACTCGCGGTCACCGGATACCTGGGATCAATACCCCTGAGCCCGAGCCGCGACACCGCATCGATCACGGCAGTCGCCCGATCACGCGCGGTCTCGACGCCTTGCTGCGGCAGGATCATCGCAAACTGGGGACCGCCGAAGTGAGCACAGAAGTCGAGCGGCCCCCGGGGCTGGTGAGCCAATCCTTCGGCAACGCGCTCGAGCAGGGTTTGGCTCGCGAGATGACCCTTGGTATCCACGAGGGCACTGAAGTCGTCGACGCCAATCAGCAGCAGCGACAATGGCCCCTGCTCGAGCTCGGCACGTCGGGTCTCGCGCTCTAGCAGACTGTCGAAGGTCGCGCGGTTTGGCATCCCGCCAATGCCATCAACATTGGCAAGCGAGCGCACTCGGTCTCGACTCGCCTTCAATTGCAGATGGGTGTTGACCCGGGCTCGCACCCTGAGCCGCTTGATTGGCTTGGTAATATAGTCAACACCACCGACCTCGAAGCCCTTCGCTTCATCTTCGAGATCCGTCTTCGCAGTGACGAAGATCACCGGGATCTCGGCGAGCCGTGGATCGAGCTTCAGCAGACGGCAGACCTCATAGCCGTCGACATCCGGCATCATGATGTCGAGCAGAATCAGGTCGATCGGTACGTTCGAGGCAATCTCGATGGCCTCATCACCAGACATGGCGAAGAAGACCTCGCAATCGGCCTCCAGGGCCGCAGCGAGCACCGCAATATTTTCGGGAACATCGTCGACGATCAGCACCTGCGGCCGCTCTTTCGAGCCAGAGTCATTCGTCGCCATCTCGACCGCCCCCATCCCACCGAGGCTTCGATATCCCCCGTGCGCAGATGCCGCGCTAGGGAAACGCCTCAAGCTCATGAATTGCTCGATCATAGCGCTCTCGCAACGCATCACGCAGCTTTGCCTCTTTAGCGCCTGAGCAGCCGCCCATCTCACGCAGGCGCCGGAGGAAATCCTCGGTCATGCGCGCTTGAGCATCGCGATAATAGCCTTCTGGAAAGAGATCATCCTGCGCATCGAGCACCGTCATGCGAAAGCCGCTTGCCAGGATCTTGTTCAGGTTTTCGGTGCGGCGTCCGGAGCGATCCTGCCGGCACCGGTTATTGTAGAGGTCAAGCTCGAAGGCGGCTTCGACGGCGTCGACGATCAGTGCTTGCGTCTGCTCATCGAGGGAGGCCTCAGCTTGCGCCTGCACCGGGGCGAGGAGCGCCCAGACCAAGGCCCCGAGCCAGCCTATCAACAGCAACAGCCTCCAGGACGCAAGTACAGTCACAATAGGCGGGCGCGCGGCAGATAGCAGAGACATCAGTCGTTAGCTCCGGCCATAGACCGGCACCGCGGCTCCAGTAACACAGCTTGCTGCATCGGAGGCAAGAAAGACCATGACATCAGCCAGTGCGGCTGGTGGCACCCACCGTGAATGATCTTGGTCGGGCATCGCCGCTCGGTTCTCCGGCGTGTCGACCGTGCCGGGCAGGATCGCATTGACCCGAATCCCAGCCTGCTTATGCTCTTGAGCCAGCGACTCGGTCAGCGCGACAACGCCCGCCTTGGACGCGCAGTAAGGTCCCATGTTGGCCTTAGGCATCAGCGCTGCTCGCGCCGACACATTGACGATGCTGCCCTGACCTTGCTCGAGCATGACGGGAACCACCGCGCGGCAGCAGTAAAAGACACTCCGCAGGTTGAGATCGAGCATGCGATCCCAGGTGGCATCGTCGGTCTCATGCAGCGGCGGCCCCATGGCAAAGCCACCGGCCACATTCGCCAGGATATCGATCCGACCGAAGCGTCCTTTGACCGCGGTCACGGTCCGCTCGATCTCGTCGCATACCAACAAGTCGGTCGGAAACAGCTCGATCTCGGCTGCATCCGGCAGCGTCGCCCTGGCTTTGACGAGCGCCTCTGAGCTGATATCGAGCATCGCTATCTTTGCGCCTTCTGCCACCAGCGCCGCGCATAGCGCTCCACCGAGGTTACCGGCCGCACCAGTCACCAGCGCAGTTCGATCGTTAAACTGTCCCATAAATGATGCACTCCGAAGACATTGACGGCTGGTCGATGACGGCCAGCAAGACTTGAATTGAGCAGGAACACTGGCTTGCGAACCGCCACCTTCTTCCAGGCTGGGTATAACCCTAAGGCTATCCAGCCCGGCTGTAAACGTCGCCAGTCCGGGCGACCACGCCCGTTTGGGCTCATCAGGACCTGCTAGCGTCTAGACCGGGCCGTTGCGAGTCGTCATGCGTCCCCACGAGGTTCTCTGTATCATTGGCTGCTGTTTTCATGTTCAAGTCGCCATAAAGAGGCCTGGCTTTGCCTAGAGTGCTGATAGCAGCTGGCATCTGATGCAATGGCTTTTCCTATTGTTACCGATCGCAGCCGCCTCCGGTTGGCTTGTCGCTAGGCGCACCGGCGCGCACCGGCGCGTCGAGAGTGACTGTGGTAGCACAGGTCCGGTCTTGTGTCGCGGCCTCAACTATCTGCTCAACGAGCAGCCGGATAAGGCGATCGATGTCTTCTTGAAGCTCGCAGAGGTCGATGGTGAGACCGCCGAGACCCATCTCGCGCTCGGCGCCCTGTTTCAGCGCCGTGGCGAGGTCGACCGCGCCATCCGCATTCACCAGAACCTGGTCGCCCGCGAGAGCCTGAGCAGCGCGCAGCGCGGCTACGCCCTCTATGAGCTCGGGCGAGATTACATGCTTGCCGGCCTGTTCGACCGAGCCGAGAATCTATTCCAGGAGCTGGTCGAGCAAGGTCTGCAAGATCGGCGCGCGTTACGCAGCCTGATCGAGATCTATCAGGCAGAAAAGGACTGGCGTCGCTGCCTGGAAACGGCAGATCAATTGCGACGGCGCTCCGATCGACCGATGCAGACCGAGATCGCGCACTATCATTGTGAGCTAGCCGATGAATGCCTCCGCCATGGCCGCCGCGACGAGGCGCGCGCTCACCTACTCGACGCACAGGCGGTTGACCCGAATTGCATCCGCGCCACGATGATCCAGGCGCAGATGGAGATGGATGGTGGCGACCCGGCGTCAGCGTTGATGCTCTATCGACATCTGGCCCGGCGCGGCCCCGATTACTTGCCTGCAATGCTACCTGAGCTCTTGCGCTGCTGCGAGCGGCTGGGCCGCAAAGGCGTTGCGAAAGAGCTGAGCGATCTGTTCACCTCGCACCCCTCACCACCGTTGATGCTCGAGCTCTCACGGGCGATCGAGCGTGAATATGGCGCGCCAGCAGCGCTGCGCTTCCTGACCGAATACCTCGGCGGTCACGCGGACCTCATCGGCGCCGAGCGCCTGCTCGAGCTGCGCCTGTCGCGGTTTGCGGAGCAGGCGGCCGAGGGCGATACAGAGCTGCTCGAGGTGATCAGGCATCTGGTCGCCGCACAGCCAAGCTATCGGTGCGACCAATGCGGCTTCGAGGCCCGCGCCCTGCATTGGCAATGCCCCAGCTGTAAGCATTGGGGCAGTATTAAGGCGGTTGCACCTCAACCACTGGCGCCGCTCGGCGGCCTAACCGCGAGCCCCTCGGCCAGCGTCGCTGGCTAGCCCGGTCAGTCAGCCGATCAACAACCAACCGGTCAGCGAGTAGCCAATCCACCCCTGCCAACTGCTCGCCACTGCGCGACTCAACGGATTATCGATGCCAGCCCTGCCAAACACCCGCATCATCGTTGCACTCGACTACGCGTCCGCCGATGCAGCGATCGCGCTCGCAGATCAGCTTGACCCGCAGCAATGCCGAGTCAAGGTCGGAAAAGAGCTGTTCACCAGTGCCGGCCCGACCGTGGTGCAGCAACTCACCCGTCGTGGCTTCGATGTGTTTCTTGACCTCAAGTATCACGACATACCGAACACCGTCGCCGCGGCCTGTGCCGCCGCCGCCGAGCTTGGGGTCTGGATGCTGAATGTGCATGCCTCTGGCGGCATGGCGATGATGCAAGCTGCGCGCGAGCGCCTTGCGCAAGCTCAAGATCGCCCCTTACTGATCGCCGTGACCCTACTGACCAGCCTTGATGACAATGACCTCCGAGCCATCGGCTGCCCGGGCACAGCGCTTGCCCGCGTTGAGCAACTTGCGGAGCTCACTGCCAAGGCGGGTCTCGATGGCGTCGTCTGCTCGCCGCGCGAAGCCGCTGCTCTGCGGCAACGGCTTGGTCGGCAGTTCTTGCTGGTGACACCCGGTGTGCGCCCGACACCGGGTGCGAGCGGTGACCAAAAGCGGGTCATGACCCCGAGCCAGGCGATCAACGCTGGTGCCGATCATCTGGTCATCGGTCGCCCCATCACCGCTGCAGCTGACCCGCAGGCTGCACTTGCTGCGATTCAAGCCGAGCTTCGCGCTGCGAGCGCCGATCCGTACTAACCTCGACACCCACCCCCATCGCTATTCAACCAACAACATGACAGGAGCCATCATGGCAAAGATCAATAAGGCCGTCTTTCCCGTTGCCGGTCTCGGCACCCGTTTCCTCCCCGTCACCAAGGCAAGCCCGAAAGAGATGCTGCCCGTGGTCGACAAACCGCTGATCCAGTACGCCGCCGAAGAGGCCGAGCAAGCGGGTGCGACCCAGCTGGTGTTCATCACCGGCCGTCACAAACGCTCCATCGAAGACCATTTCGATAAGGCCCCTGAGCTCGAGTCCGAGCTGGAGGCCGCTGGCAAGGACAAGCTACTGAACATCGTGCGCACGATCCTGCCGGAGCACGTCAACTGCATCTATGTGCGCCAGCCCGAGGCGCTCGGACTTGGACACGCGGTGCTCTGCGCAAAGCCGGTCGTTGGCCAGGAGCCCTTTGCGATCCTCCTCGCCGATGATCTCATCGCCAACGATGGCAAGGGCGTCTGCGAGCAAATGGCCGAGCTGCACGAACGCACCGGCGCCAGCATCCTCAGCGTCGAAGAGGTGCCGCCGAACGAGACCCACAAGTACGGAATTGTCGAGACTGAGGAGCAGCCCGATGGCACGCTACGCGTGACCTCGATCGTCGAGAAGCCCAGGCCCGAAGACGCACCGTCGAACCTCGCCGTGGTTGGGCGCTACCTGCTCACCCCAAGTATCTTTGACAAGCTCCAACAGACCCAGGCCGGCGCCGGCGGCGAGATCCAGCTCACTGATGCGATCGCCGCATTGCTCAAAGAAGAGACGGTGATCGCCCATCCGTTCGAGGGCAAGCGCTACGACTGTGGCAGCAAGGAGGGCTATCTGGAGGCGACTGTCGAGCTGGCGTTGCAGCATCCAGAGCTTGGCGAGACGTTCCGGGAGTACCTCAGATCACTCGCTTCGTAACGGGGTTGATGCCTGACGAGGCCCGGGCAGGCGCCATTGGTCACGAACCTGAGCGCCTTCCCTGCCGAGCCCGGCCTAACCTGACCTAACCTGAAGCGGCAGCTGATCGATGGAAATAACGCCAAAATCGATGCGGTATAGAATTTTATTGATTGCTGAAACCGACGTATTTAGTAGGATACCGCCCTAGATCAAGACCACCCACAACAAGCTCGGTATTGGGCTGCATTGACAACGAGGAGAGGCACTGTGAAGAACTGCAAACTCTGTCGATTAAGCCGCGACTGCAACGACCTTCCTGGCATCTGCATCCTGATTCCGTACCTCACGGTCGTTGTGCTGACGATCTCGATCGGTTATCTGTTCGTGACCCAAGAGGTGCTCGCCTAAGTCGATAACGCCAGTTGAGATCTGGCTGAGGTCTAACTGGAACCCAACTGAATCCCAGCTGGGGCCCAGTAGAGACGGAGCTCAGCCTCAGCCGTAGCCGTGATCGAGCCGATACATGAGCACGGTCACGACAAGGGCGCCGGCCAGGAGCCAAATGGGTCCAAGCAGCCACAGCGCGACCGGGATGGCGACGTAGTAGCACCGCATCCCAAGGTTGTAGGCGCTGGCGCCGCGACTCAGTGCACGTATTGCAGCCTCTGAGTCGAGCAGTGCCTCTTGCTCATCTCGCGGTAGATTGAGCAAGAAAGCGGCGTGGTTATAGAAGCGCACGCAAAGGGAGAAGCTGACGAAGGCAACCAGGAACACGAAGGCCACCAGCAACGCCTTGACCACCGCCAGTTTATGGCTGCGAATCCCAGCAAAGTGGAAGATGTTGTTGAGCTGATCCAACCCCTCGTAGGTGAGCGCAACACTCAGGACGCCAAGCGCGATCACTATCGCGGTCGAGGCCAAGAAGGTCGCTGCCATGGTCCAATTGCGAAGCGTCTGCACCGCCAGGATATCAGCGCCCCGCGCCATCACATTCGAGGCCCAGCGCGCCCTCGCGCGATTATTCCGCCCCAGCGATGTCCGCGTCGGCCAATAGCGGACCTCGAGCAGATGAAGCAGGTGATAACCAATCAATAGGCCGGCCGCTGAGCCGGACAAGGCCAGCTCGAGGGTCCAGTCCGAGTACGCAATCATCGTTAGGCACCAAAAACGCAATCAAGGTGCAGCTCACAACTCGCAAGCCGGGGCCATGTCATCGCAGGCTTCGTTGTCGCGCTCGCAGAAGTCGAAACAGGTGATCAACCGCCCTTCGAAGGTGGCATCGACTGTCAGACCCTCGGTGGTTTGATCGACGTTGAAGCCTTCTTGGCTGGCAGGGGTCTGTCCGACGAGACGCAGCCGCTCGCTAGGATAGTCGATATTGAGCGCGACACGCATCGGATAATAGCCGTCCAAGAAGCGCCGCATGTAGGGGCCATTACGGAGCCGAAAGAGGCCATCCCCAAGCGACTGCAGGGCGCGACTCTGGGCACGGATGCAAAGCTCCGCGTCAACACCGACGTCTTCGAGCTGCACACTGTGACCCTCAACCCAGGCGCGACCGATGTTCTCGCTACGCGCGATCGTCAGGTTGCGGATACCGTCGGCGCGGAACAGGATCTGTGCGGCGGGCACCGGATCGATGTTCTCGTGGCACTGACTCAGCTCGACCCAACCAAGATCGAGGCTCGTCTCGGTGATCGCGATCCGATTGCGGTGATAATGGGCACCATCTGCAGCCATCTTAGGAAGGAACTCAAGCTCCCCCTCATTGACCGAGGCGATCTGCGAGACAACATCGAACTCTTCGGGCCAGTCGTCGGTCCAGGAGTCCGCGTGATCGCTCGACTGTTCGGCGGACGCACCCTCGCTGGCCGTCACCATCGGCGCAGTCAGGACGCCAATGATCAAGACCAACGCCGGCTGTTGCCGCGACCAAGATGGTGACCAAGGTCGGATCGCTCCACACCGAGCAGCGATGCGAGAGCACGAACGAACCAGGCAACGCAGTGAGATCATGAGATCGCTCTCCAAGGTCGACTAGACTCAACTGGTCTCAAATGGGTGGTTGGTCGCTGACGCTGCCACGCTTGGGGCAGTTCTTGCAACGCTTGCCCTCTTTGTATTTTTTGCAGCATTTGTCCTTTTTCTTGGACATGGCCCATACCTGAAAGCCGCGTTAAGCCGCCGCCGTTGGTGCTGCTGCCGTGATCTTCTTTGCCGCGGCCGCTAGCTCGTTGTCGATCATCAGCAGACCCTGGCCCTGATCGCCAAAGAGCCGCAAACGCCCCAAGATGTCGTTGACGGTCGCCTCTTCTTCGATCTGCTCGGTCACAAACCATTGCAAGAAGATATGTGTCGCGTGGTCCTTCTCATGCGCGGCGTGATCAACCAGATCATTGATCGCGCTAGTCACGCTGCGCTCGTGGCTCAGCGTGCGCTCGAACATATCCATGATGCCGGCCGTCTTTGCCGGTGGCGCGGAGACCGCTTCCAGCTCCACGGTGGCGTCCTGATCTAGGAGATAGCGATACATCTTCAGCGCATGCGCCATTTCTTCGCCATGTTTGGCCAAGAACCAGGCCGCTGTCCCGGCCAGATTGCTGCTTTCTGCCTGCGCCGACAGGCCGAGGTAGAAGTAGGCAGAGAAGAGCTCTCTGTTGATCTGCGCATTGATGCGCGAGGCCATCTCGGTAGAAATCATCGACGGGTCTCCGTAAGGTGCGTCGTCGCCTGGACACAAAGACTACAGAGCATTCAGGTTGCGAGTCGAGCGCCGTTTTCAAGCTTGGCGCCGACCCTCGGCTTGCGCAACGGCCGCCCAACCGCCACCCAGCACCCGGCCGAGCTGCAGCGCATGGGGCCAGGTCTTCAAGCAGCGCGTGACTGGTCGTGACGGCGTCTGCTTGTGGGACCGACTCCGGCCTAGGTACAGTGAAGCTCCAGCCGACAAGACGTTCGCCTCGTCGAGACGCACAGCAGGCGTAGAGGCCAAGACCAGATCGCATGACCATCCAACCCCCTAGGCCCCGTGTCGCCATTGCCGGCGCGAGCGGCTTCATCGGCACTGCCCTCTGCCCCCTGCTCGCCGAGCGCTTCGAGGTCATCGCTCTCACGCGCTCGCCAGCGCGCGCACGCACACCTGACCCAACAGGACGCGTCAACTGGCGGCAATGCGACCTGTTCTGCTCGAGCGAGTTGATCGCCGGGCTCGCCGATATCGACTACGCCGTCTATCTCGTCCATTCGCTGGCACCCTCGTCACGACTGACCCAGGCAAGTCCGCGCGACATGGATCTGGTGCTCGCCGACAACTTCGCGGCTGCCGCCGCCATCAATGGCGTGAAGCAGATCGTCTTCGTCAGTGGCGTGATGCCGGAGAGCTTCCGTTTCTCGCCACTGCTATGGAGCCGACGCGAGGTCGAGATGGTCCTCGGCTCTAGAGGCACCCCAGTGACCGCGCTTCGCGCCAGCCTGGTAATGGGGCCAGGCGGCACCGGGCCGCGCCTCTTGCTCGACCTCGTCCGCCGCTTGCCGATCCTGCTGCTGCCACCAGCGGCTGCCTCCTCGACGAGGCCGATTGCACTCCCAGACCTGGTGCGGGCCATCCTGCACTGCCTCGGAAGACCCGAGCAGTTTCCTGGTGCCTTCGACATTGGCGGCGCTGAGTCGCTCAGCTATGAGGCGATGCTGCGCCAGACCGCAGAGACCTTGGGCCTTAGGCGGCGCTTCATCCGCGTCCCGGTCCTACCGGTCGGGCTCGCAGCCTTGACCGCCCGCGCCGTGAGTCGTGCACCAGCCGCCATGGTTGGCGCCATTGTTGAGAGCCTGCCGCAGGATACGCGGATGCGCGACAACCCAATACAGCAGGCCATCGAGCCGCAAGCCCTCGGCTTTCGTGCCGCGCTGCAAGCCAGTATCGATCCGATCAGCGGGCGCCTATTGCCAAGTCCGCGCCAGCGTCTCAAAGAGCAGGATCGGGAGATCATGCGCGAGCAATCACTTGTGCGCTCAATCCAGCGCGCCATCCTGCCACCCGGGCAGGATGCGGCCTGGCTGGCCGGCAACTATTTCCGCTGGCTTGGTGAATGCTGCTGGCCGCTGGTGCGCAGCTGCGTCGCAGACAACGGAGATGTCGAGGTCTGGTCAAGGCTGCCGCGGCTGAAGCTGCTGAGATTACAGCTCATGGCCGAGGTCAGCACCCCGGAGCGCCAGATCTACGAGATCGCCGGCGGCCTGCTCGCCCGCGAGGGCGACGGCCGTGCCCGGTTCGAGTTTCAGACGCTGCTGGGCGGGCGCTACACCATGACCGCCATCCATGATTACGCCCCAGCCCTGCCCTGGTATCTCTATCTCGTCACCCAGGCAACGGCTCACCTGCTGGTGATGCGTCGCTACCAGTCTCGCCTCGCACGTCTGGCCCGTTAGTAAGGCGACTCAGCAACGCCACTGAGCAACGAGGCTCACTCCATAGCTGCTAACGCAGGCTAGCCAGGGCGCAACGCTGGCCAGGCAGTCCGAAGCCAGAGCAAGCCGATGCCTGGCTGCGAAGAACACGGCATAATGTTGGCGGCTCCTGGCGCGAGCCATAGGAGCGGACATCGCGCGCCGAGCTGCCTCGCGGCTACTCGGCGAGATGCTGCGGCTCAGCGCAGTTCTCGTGCCTTAGACCAACAAGATCGCGCCAGTGTCAGAGCGCGACGCGTGCCGGAGGATGTCGACGTGCCCGATTCATCTCAATCGATCTGGAAGCCATTGTTTTGGCTCGTGCTTGCCACACTGATCGCAGTCTATTCGCTCTACAACTACCACAGTGACCAGCTGCAAGCGCAGATCGGCGATGGACATCAGACCTTGCGTTCTCTCAGCCACAACCTAGATGCCGTCAAGGACGAGCTGGCCAAGACAACCCAGGCGTTGGAAGACGCCGAGACCGAGATCAGCGCACTCCAGAGCCGTCACACCGAGCAGCTAGACCGCCTCAAGGCCGAGCATCAAGGCGCAGCCAGTGCCATGCAGCAAGCCCACGAGCAACGCCTCGCAGAGCTAAGCGAGCGGCTCGATGAGTTCAGCTCCGAGAAGACCTTGCTGACAGCCGAGACCGAGGCTTGGAAGCGCGCCAAGGACAAGCTCGAGCAAGACCTCCGGAGCGCGATCGAGGCCAGCGCCGCATTGGAGGCGCGATTGGCCGATACCGACGAAGCCGGTCCAAGCCCCGAAGCAGAGGCGCTGCAAGCACGCATCGAACAGCTGGAGGCCAGCCTTCAATCAATGACGGCCGAGCGCGATCAGCTTGCTACCGCGCACGCCGACGGCCAATCCGATCAAGATGTCGACGAAGCAGCGATGGCCGAGCTCAGCGCGCGTATAGAGGCCGAGCGAGCCGCCTTCGAGGAACAGCTGAGCGATGCCAATCAGCGGATTGCGGCGCTGCAGGCCGAGCTCAAGGCCGAACGTGAGGCCTTGGAGCAAGCCGTTGCCGACGCCAAGGCTCAGCATGAGGATCGGCGTGCGGCAGCCTTGGCCGAGGCCGAAGCGACCATGGAGACGCTGCAGCAACGACTTGTGCAAGACAAAGAGGCCGCGATTGCTCGCCTTGAGCAACGCCACAGCGAGGAGCTGTCACAGGCGCTGGCCGAGGCTGAAGCGCGCATCAGCGAGCTCAGCGAAGCACTCGAGGCAGAGCGGGAGGCCATGACCCAGCAGACAGCCGCGTATCAACAAGAGCAAACCGAACTCAGCGCCAAGCTCAACGAGGCGGAGACCTCGCTTGAGGAGCTGAAGCAGCGGCTCGCTGCACGCGAGGATGCGCATCAATCCAAGTCAGCCAATGACCAAGCCCGGATCAGCGAAGCCGAAGCCGCCCTCGACGCGATGCGTCGCGAGCTACAGCAGCAAGAGGATGCCCTGCAGAGCGCTCGCGAGCAGCGCACAAGGCTGCGCGAGAATGTCACCGAGCAGGTCTCAGAGCAGGTTCACGACTTCTATCAACGCTTCGCGCCACTCGAGGCGCAGCTAACCGATCGCGGCCTCCTGGTTAACCTCAGCGACGAGAACATTCGTTTTCCGAGCGGTAGCGCGGTGCTGCCGGAGGACGCCGCACCGACCCTGTCACAACTGGCCAAGATCCTCCTCGACCACCCGGGGCTCCGGGTTCAGATCGAAGGCCACACTGACAGCCCCGGCGGTGCCGCACTCAATCTTGAGCTTTCAGAGCAGCGGGCCGCTGCGGTCCGCGAGGCGCTCGTCGAGCGCGGGGTCCAGCCCGAGCGGCTGACGATTGAGGACCTGGGCTCGACACAGCCAATCGCCGACAATGCAACCGAGGCAGGGCGCCAGCGCAACCGCCGAGTCGCGCTCTACGTCATGCGCAAGGACGATAGCGAGTCGGCGCGCCAGTAGCCGCTCAATGGCCGCTCAATGGCGCCATAGCGACTCGTCGATCAGATCCTTGAGTCGCTGACGCGACACTGGATCGGCGGAGCTGAGCTCAAGGCTGGTGCGGAAATGCCCCGCCCAAGGGACTGTCTGCACGACTCGGGCGTAGAGATCGCCGACATCAGGTAGCCCCTGCTGAGGTGCGAGGGTGATCAACACGTCTGAGGCATCGGGCAACCCGAGGGGCAGCTCCGCTCGCAGCCCGAGATAACCGATGTCGTTGATCAGCCCGGGGATCGAGGCGGGACGAATACATTTGCCATCGATCTGGCGGAAGGTCGCCTCCAGGCGGACGCTGATGCGTGGTGCCCTGCGTACCTCGACAGGGGGTACGCTGTACTGCTGCGCGGCACGCACGGCACGCAGCTCGTAGAGCTGCACCGGATGGCTGATGCCCTTGAAGCGGACGACGTTGACGGCACCGACCTCAGCCCGATCATTTGCAGCAGCTCGGGTTGTCTCGCTGATCAGCACCTGACCGCGCAGCGCGAAGGACTCCATGCGCGAGGCGAGATTCACGACATCGCCAATCACCGTATACTCGCTGTGCGCCTCGGCACCGAAACTCCCGGCAACCAGACGGCCGGTATTGAGCGCGATGCCAGCGAAGATCTCGGGCAGACCCCGGGGCTTAATGCTGCTGATTGAGCGTTAGCATGGCCCGCTGCATCTCCGCAGCACAAGCCAGGGCGCGCACAGGATCATCGCCACGGGCCTCCGGAAGCCCAAACAGCGCCATCACCGCATCCCCAACGAACTTATCAACCACGCCACCGAATCGCTCGATGATCTGGGTCATAGAGGCGAACCAGTGATTGAGGACCTCAATCATGGTCGCCATCGGTAGCGACGACATCAGCTCGGTGAACCCGCGAATATCGGCAATCAAGACCGTCGCGTAGGCCTCGACCTGCGGCTGCGACTCGAGCAGAAATCGATCCAGCACCGGATCAAGATGTCGCTCGAGTGCTTGCCGCATCGCCTCTTGCGGCATCGCATGCTCGAGACGCAGCAGGCCTTCGGCCTCGAGATCACGCACGGCCTGCTCGATTCCGGCGAAGAGCTCGCTCCGATTACGATGCTGCATGGACCGGTGTTCTCAAGGGTAACATCCTCTAGCCTCAGCAGCCCTTATCGCCAGCGATGTGCGCAAGCACCGCTTCCACCTGCATCGGCGTATCGCTATTGAGGAAGACCGCATGTTGGTGCTCGATCTCGGTTAATGGCTCGCGATTAGCAAGCTGCAAGCTCAGCACATCGATGTCCGCATCCGAGGCATCCTCCCCGGCAACGCGACGCGCACTGATCCGCTCGCGCAACAGGTGCATCGGCGCTTGCATAACGAGGATGCGGGTCGAGCACTCGAGTGCGCGCGCGAGCGCCAGGAACAGAGCGCGTTGCTCGCGCTTGAGGAAGGTCGCATCGACGAGGACGCTAAAGCCTGCCTCGATCAGCTCGCGCGCTAGCGTCAGAAGGCGTTGGTAGGTCCGCTTAGTGGCCTCGGCAGAGTAAAGATCGGCCGGCGGTGGTCTCGCCGAATCGCGCTCCTCAAGGAGCCCAAACAATCGCTTACGCTCGATATCGGAGCGGACTTGAATGATCGGCATGTGCTCGCGCAGGAGGTTGCCGATCCAGGTCTTGCCGCTACCAGATAGACCGTGAGTGATGAACAGCTTCGCACGGTGCCGAGCGGTGCATTGTCGGGCGACGCCAAGATAGTGGTGGAGGGCGGCGCGTGCCTGATTCCTGTCATCGCTCATGGCATCAGATTGCCTGTACTGGATCGCGCACACCTTAGCGCGCACCAGCGCTCGGTAGACCTGGTATAAGGGCAGCAGACGCAGCCCGGAATAATCGCCGCAGACCTCGAGGTAGCGGTTGAGGAGGCGGCGGGCAAAGTTGTTGGCACCACTCTGCGCCAGATCCATGGTCAGGAAAGCGACCTCGCTCATGGTGTCAATCCAACGCAGGCTCGGATTGAACTCGATACAGTCAAAGATGACCGGCTGCCCATCGAGCACCACAATGTTACCCCGATGCATATCCCCGTGACATTCGCGGATGAAGCCCGCTCGGCGTCGCTCCTCGACCACCGGCCGCAGGTCATCAAAGCGTTTGCGCGTCCAGCGCTCAAGTCGCTGCAGCCGCAACCTGAGCTCGTCGCTCGATTCATCGTCGTGCGCGAGTGCGGTGCGAAGCGGCGGAAAGTTGTCGAGCATCGGCGCCAAGACGGCGCTCGGCTCGCCATAAGGGGTATCCGGCGCCGCCGGCGCTAAGCTTGAGTGGAAGCGAGCGACACGCTCAGCCAAGCGGTCGATCAGCTCGCCGTTGAGCGATTGCTCAGAGAGCAGCGACTGCTGCGGGAAGCGGCGCATACGCACGGCATAATCGACCACCTCGCCCTCGCCGCCGATGCTCACCTGGTCGCGCAGGCGCACGACTTTAGCCACGCCGAGATAGAGCTGCGGCGCCAAACGACGATTGAGCCGTAGCTCCTCCTCACAGTAGAAACGCCGTCGCCCGAGGGTTGAGAAGTCGACAAACCCGAGCGACACCGGGCGCTTGAGCTTGTACGCGAAGTCCCCGGCCAAGAACAGCTGCGAGATGTGCGTGGCTATAGCCTCGACTCGGTCAACCGGATGCGGATAGGCACCAGGCTCGAGCAGACCAGCAAGGGACGATAGCTCGTTGGCTAGCATCTAGAAAAGAGCGTCAGTGTCGCGCGAGCAGAGGCAGTGGCGCCGCAAGCGCCGCGATTAGCGCGTCTGCAGGCTTGCGAAAACGGACGCGGATTCAATAGACTAAAGGGCATTGCGTGATTCACGCTCTGTTTGAGGTTACATCGATGAGTATCGAACGCATTGTCTTCGCGGTCGCCGGCGCCTTTGTGCTGATCTCCGCCATCCTGGCCGCGACTGTCAGCCCACTCTGGCTCTGGTTTACCGGCTTCGTTGGACTTAATCTGCTCCAGTCGGCCTTCACCGGCTTCTGCCCGCTCGCAGTGATCCTGAAGAAGCTCGGCAAAGAGCCCGGCCCAGCATTCTAGTCCGGCCTTCTTGCCAAGCACTCTAGTTCAAACCTTCTGGCCCAGCATGCTATCTCAGCAACCTGGGCCATCATTCTAAGGCGATTGCCGGAAAAGCTCATACCGAATTGCGCAGGATTTTCGTTTGCCTT
>NZ_JBUDPI010000220.1:0-6533 GCF_054919635.1 Halochromatium sp.
TAGCAGACATAGGCTCTATACATCAGCGTTCGGATACTAGCATAGTGATGGCGGATGAAGTCTTTGTGGCCAAACAAAGATGACGACTTGATTTCGGCCCATTAATCATCACTCGGATCAGTAGCGGAAGCAGGCCGAACAGCGCGTACACGATACCTTGTTTCACGCGACGGGCACCCGATAGCCCCGGACGCCTTTGCCGCGGCTTACCTATCGCGCATCCTTACAGGCTTGAACGCTGAAGGTCTCCTACGAATGCGCCACCATCGTTGGCTATCGGCCAGCCCCGATCGAATGTTCTTATTCGTATCAATCACTAGGCAGTCGCTCTGCTAACAGCCGAAGGATCAAGCGACTCGGTGTGGTCCGCAGCGGCGCTCGATGAACAGACTGTTGCCTGCTTGCTGTTTGGCCATGTGCTTTGCATCCGCGGCCATGGTCGCGACATCGTGGAACGATTCACAGCAGCTGGGATCGGGCTGAACCGCTCCCAACGAGAGACTGAGAAAGGGAAAGAACACTCGACCGCCCTGGCGATCCTCACCCCATAGGCCGCCGTTCTCGCGGTCTGTTGCGTTGTAGAAGCTCGGCGCCTGCGCTTCGAAGGTCGACAGGATGCGCCGGCACCGCGTCTCCCAGTCGTCATCCTCGAACAGGATCACGAAATCATCGCCACCAACATGGCCGACAAAATCGCCCAGCGTGCCACATTCGCTGAGCAAGAGCGTTGCCACCGCGACGATCACCTCGTCACCCTTGCTGTAGCCATAGGCGTCGTTGAACGGTTTGAAGTTATCCAGATCGACGTAAACCACCACGAACGAACGCCGCTTAAGCAGCATATCGTTGATTCGCTGATTGATCGGAACGTTGCCCGGCAAGCCGCTCAACGGATTGGCATGCCGCGCCGTTTGCAGCTGCAAGACAGTGATCTCGCGCAGCAGATCGACCATATAACCAACCCCGAGATAGCGGCCGTTGCGCGTGATGAGGAAGTCCATCTGGGCGCTGCTTTGGTTGTAATCGGTGAGTTTCTGACTGACCTCACTGATGGGTGTGTCGTGCTCGACCATCACCGGTCTGGCATCCATGAATAACCGGATCGGTTTCCGGCCATGCAGATCACGCCCGTAACGGCTGAGAAAGAGATTCATGAAATCCATTCGCCGCACAAGGCCAAGTGGTTTGCCCTTTTCCACCACCGGCAGGGTCTGCAGTTGGCGCGTGGCATGAAACACTTCCCCGACCTCCTCGACGCTATAGTCCGAGCATACGGGTGGGATCTCGTTTGCCAGTCCGGCGACCGTCGCAGTATGCGCGTCGCCAAGCCCGAGATCGGAGTCTCCAACGCCGCAAAAGAGCTTCTTGCGCAACCGCTTCTTCGGCTCTCGATCGAGCGCGCCGACGTAGGTGCCCTGAAGGAGCGGGATACCAAGCGCCTCGGCGGCTCGCAGGTCCTTCTCAGTGTCGATCCCTGTCGCGACGACCAGCGCATTGAAACGCCGAGCGATATCCAGGGTAGCCCGAGCGAATTCGAAGCTGGGCACAGGCGACTGCAGGACTTCGATCTGGCCGCGGCCCAATTCGATGTAGTCTGGGCGCAGTGCCTGAACGGCGAGGAGCGCGCCATGACTGTCGCCGAATCCGCACAGCGTAAACTGGATGCCCAGCGCACGGAGATCGGTAAACAGTCGACTCAATGCCTTGAGGCTTGACTGGGCGCGATGCTCAGCGAGCCCCAGCACGAACGCTTCTGGCTCCATCCCAGCCTGCGTCAAGGTTTCATGCAGCCGGTCAGCGCAAAAGCTGGGGTCGTAGAGCGCCGCCCGTCTGACCCGGTAGAACAGCTTGCCACCCAGTCCTTGGGCCCGGAATTCTGTTGCAAGGCTCTTAAGGGCCGCCAGCGCCAGCTCTGCCGAGCGCCCACAGTGCTCCGCCACGCCGAACAAGGTTAGGGGTAGGCGGAGTTGACTGTCGGCGGGTCCGCTGACCTGACCGCGGTAGCCATGCGGGTCGCGCAGACGCAACTCGGCTATTGGCGCGAAGGCTGGCGTCAGGGATTGCCGCGCCAGTATCTGATCCAGCTCCTGCACGGAGGCGCAATCGATATAATCGCCCGTGCTCGGATCATCGCAGAGCGCATGGCCAAGCCGTGTATTGGTGTCGTCGTCGGGTCGACTCAAATAAGGGCGCTCCGTCGCGAAACCATAAAAGGATACAGTAAAAGAGCTGGGTGTCACTTTAGTGACGTTTGGGGCTCGACCCTCCGCCAGCTGTTCGCGTTCTACCGGTTCTGACCGGCCTCAGCGCCAGAGCCCCTTGAGTGCCTCGAACGCCTCGTAACCCTGCGGATCATCAGGACAAAGCCCACCACCGCATTCGGCCAGGGTCGAGAGGCCATTCATGAGCACGAGCAGCGCAAACAGGAGCAACGCGAGCCGCGCTAGCCACCCATGCACAGGTGCTTCCGGCCGGGACGCTTCCGTGGCGGCGAACTGAAGGTCGAACAGGAGCAAGATGGCGGCTCCCGCGATGATCAGCGCGAAAAGAATGAAGGCCCAGGTATAGAGATGCAGACCAAGTATCGGCGCTCCATAGGACCCCGTACCCGGAACCACATGCAATGCGACTTGGCGGAGCGCAACAGCCGCACCCGTCAACGCACCTAGGATCATCAGCGCATAGTGAGAGCCCCTGATTCCGACAGCGAGATTCAGCGCGAGCCCCGTCCCGGCGAGGACGAAGCCGGCGCGCTGAAGGATGCAGAGCGGACAGGGAAGCTCGTTCAGGAAGAACTGATCGACGAAGGCGATCGTCAGCACAACGCTGATCGCGAGCAAACCAAGCGCATTGAGCTGGCGAGCGACGTTGGGTGACATCATGAAACCTCAGAGGGCGAGCTGCAGCGCATCGGTTGCATGCATCCGAAATAGCGCCAGGGTTCCAACGATGGAAACCAGCGCAAGGCCGAGCGCGAGACGCCGGTAGCCCAGCCAGGCACTTAAGACCGAGAAGAAGACGCCGAAGAACGGGAGACTCATCATTGGCGGATAGGGGCTGCAGTCGAAAAGGGCTCTAGTATCGCCGGCTTTCCCGTGAATTGCGATGGGCAAGAGCCCTCACCCGAACGGCTGACATGGCCCATCAGTCAGAGGCCATGCAACGGCATCGATAGCGCTTCCTACCCGTCTCGGTTGTCGCGACGAGCGATGTGCTTACCCGCGAAGCACACCTGAATCCAGCTGTTGAAGTCACGATGTTTGCACAATGCCTGCGCGGTCTTTGCATACGGGGGTCTTACTCTTATCTGCGTCGGGCGCGATAACGACCGCCCTGACGCAGCCGACCCTTGTTTGATCCATAAGACCCTAAGGAGCCTTCTGATGAAGAAAGCCATGATTCCACTCACCGCCGCACTGGCTATGTTGCTTGCCGCCCCGCTTGCGGCTCAATCGCCCGAGAGCGGCGCCGCCAACGGTGGTGGAGCCGGTACCCATTGGCGCTTGGAGCGCATGAGCGAACAGCTCGACTTGAGCACCGAACAACAGCAAGCGATTGCAGCCCTTGTTGCCGAGCAAGCCAGAGAGCGCGACAAGAGGCGTGCAGAGTTTCGTGAGCAGGTCGATGCGGTGCTGACCGAGGAGCAGCGGACTAAGCGCGATACCTACCAAGCCGAGCGCATCGACTGGCGCGTAAAGCGCATGACCGAGCGCCTCGCGCTGAGCGATGATCAGCAAGCCTAGTTGAAGACGCTTTTGACCGACGCACAGAGGTCCGGGCATTCAATGCGCGACGGCAGCATGCGCAAGCGCCTTGCCAGCATCCTGAGCCAAGATCAGCTGGCAGAGCTGGCACGCTTCGGGCTGGGTAGGCAGCCGGGGTTCGAACGTTAACAGCCGTCTGGCCCTCGCTGCGCTGCAGGACTGGCAGCAAGGGCCGGCCGCGGCCCGCTCATCAAACCTTGGCGTCGGGCATTGGCGTCAGGTCTTTGCAATAAACGGGAGCCGATGGGTGACCCTCTCGATCCGCACCAAGCTGTTTCTGACGCTGCTGTTCGCCTGCGGACTCTCGGTGCTGGCCGTGCAAACCTCGATGTACTGGACGTTCCAGCAGGGTCTGAAGCAGATGATCGCGCAGCGCCTGCAGACACGGGTCGAGGCAATTGGCGCTCGTCTGGTGGAACAGTATCGTGAGGATGGCAGCTGGTCGCGGATCGCAAATGAGCGCTGGCTATGGCGGTCGCTGATCGATCCGCGCAGCGCTCACGACCTTAGCGCCGACGGCGATGATGAGCCTGATGCCCTGAATCAACATCCGTTGTTAGACGCCGCACAGAGAAGGTTTGCAGGCGAGCCCTTGCAGAGACCGGGGCAACGAGCGGAGCAGCGACCTGGGCATGGAGGCTCGCAAGGCTCGCATCGAGGCCGCCTTGCTCGCCGCTTGATGCTGCTCGATGCAGAGGGCCAGGCCATTGCCGGCCCCAGTCTCAGGTCAACTGCCGATCCCAGGGCCCTCGATCCAACCCATCCGATACTGCGCCAGCCGTTGAACCTGGACGGCTCCCACGTCGGCGAGCTGGTGCTCCTGGCGGGTCCACCGCTGCACGAAGCCGCCGAGCTGCGGTTTCGCCAGCATCAGACCGCAGCACTCCCGATCATTGCGCTGACCACGCTCAGCCTATCGGCGCTGCTGGCCTGGTGGCTGTCGCGCTGGCTCGCGCGCCCCGTGCTGCGCTTCCGCGATGTCACCCGCCGCCTAGCCAGCGGCGACTTCGCCGCGGAGGCGCCGGCCGCTGGAGGTGATGAACTCGCGGCGCTCGGTCGCGACCTCAACGCACTGGCGTTAACACTGCAGCAGAACGAGCAGGCGCGGCGGCGCTGGGTGGCAGACATCTCCCATGAATTGCGCACGCCCGTGGGCCTGCTGCGCGCCGAGCTTGAGGCCATGCAAGATGGGGTGCGCCCGCTTAATCTCGATACCGTCGCGAACCTGCACGGCGATAGCATGCGTCTGTCGCACCTGATCGACGACCTCTACCAGCTCTCTCTGAGCGATCTCGGCGGGCTAAGCTACCGTAAGACCAAGACTGATCTCGCCGCAGTGCTCGAGGCCGAGCTTATAAGCTTTCGCGCCTCGTTCGCGGACGCTGGCCTGGCGCTCGACTGGGACCATCGGCTGCGCAAGCCGGCGCTGATCCAGGCCGATCCGCAACGACTGTCACAGCTCTTTGCCAACCTGCTGCGCAACAGTCTCCAATACACCGACCCCGGGGGAACACTCGTGGTGCGCTTGACTCAGGCAGCAGATGGTTGGCTGGCGATCGACTTCCAGGACAGCGCCCCCGGGGTTAGCGAGGCGGATCGCGCTCGGCTCTTCGAGCGCCTGTATCGGGTTGAGTCCTCGCGCGACCGCAAGGCCGGAGGCGCCGGGCTCGGCCTGGCGATCGCGAAGACCATCGTCCTCGCCCACCAGGGCTCGATCGAGGCACTGGCCGCCCCCCAGGGCGGACTCTGGGTTCGAATCCTATTACCGCAATGATGATGACCGAGCGCATTCTGATCGTCGAGGATGAAATCCGACTCGCCACCCTGCTGGCCGATTATCTGCGCGCGGTCGGTTTCGCGACTGAGCACATCGCTAACGGTCGGGAGGTGGTCGCGCGGGTGCGGACCGAGCCGCCGACGCTGATACTGCTCGACCTGATGCTGCCGGGTCGCGACGGGCTGGACATCTGCCGCGAGCTGCGCGGCTTCACCAACCTGCCGATCATCATCACCACTGCCCGAGTCGAGGAGATCGATCGGCTACTCGGCCTCGAGCTCGGCGCCGATGATTACATCTGCAAGCCTTACAGCCCGCGCGAGGTGGTCGCGCGGGTCAAGGCCGTGCTGCGACGCGGACGACAGCCGAATGAGCGGCCAACGACCCGCTTGCAGCTCGACACTGACCGGCTGCGGGTGCGCCTTGGCGAGGCGAGCGCCGAGCTAACGGCGGTCGAATGCGGCCTGCTCGCGACCCTGATGTCAGCGCCGGGGCGCATCTTCAGCCGTGAGCAGCTGATGGCCCGCAGCTACCGGGATCATCGTATCGTCTCAGACCGCACCATCGACAGTCATGTGAAGAAGCTGCGCCGCAAACTGGCCAGCCTCGACCCCGGGCTCGAGGCCATCCAATCGGTCTATGGTGTCGGGTATCGCTACGAGGAAGCCGCTGTCGGCGCGGATCAGGGCTAGGCGCTTGCCTAGCCTCGCGGTCAAGGCTTTTCCTGCGCGCGCAACACCACCGGATCATCTAGCATGCGGACGAGCTAATCGGTCTCGATATCCGATGAGAAGCCTATCCCATCGCAGAGGAGCAAGATGACGCGGCAACAGGCAAGTGCATTGATGATCGGCAGCTTCTGTGCGTGGCTGCTCACTAGTACGACCATCGCACTCGCTCGAGACTATCGGATCAACGTCGGCCATTTGCCGCTCAATGCGGAAACCAAGAATCGAGGCATCCTCATCGACGTCATCAAGGCCATGGACCAG
>NZ_JBUDPI010000221.1:0-6503 GCF_054919635.1 Halochromatium sp.
CAGTGCGCGAAGGTGGCCGTACCGTCGGCGCCGGCGTCGTCGCGAAGATCATTGAATAGCCGCTAGCGGCAACTGGATCGAGGTCGAGATTGTGCTAGGCTGACGGCCTGGCTCCTTCTCTCGGGTCACCTCAGCACAGGGACGTGATCGACAGGAATCGATTTTTCTAGGCCAGTAGCTCAATTGGCAGAGCAGCGGTCTCCAAAACCGCAGGTTGGGGGTTCGAGTCCCTCCTGGCCTGCCAAACACGCACCGCTAAGGTGTCCGGTAACCCATGAATGCACGAGCCGAGGCCGCTTCGACCGGCCTGGATACGGCCAAACTTGCCGTCGCGGTCCTCTTGTTGGTCGGCGGCATCTGGGCCTTCTACTTCTTCGCTGGGTACTCGGTGCTGTTGCGCACCCTGGGGCTGCTCGTTATCGCGAGCGGTGCCGCTGCGTTGGCCTTGACCTCTGTTCAGGGAAAGCGGCTTTGGCGCTTCGCGCTTGATTCGCGCATGGAGGTGCGCAAGGTCGTCTGGCCTACGCGTCAGGAGACCATCCAGACGACGCTGATCGTCATTGTGATGGTGTTCATCCTCGGTCTCATCCTGTGGCTGTTCGATACGATCTTACGAGCCATCTTCAACCTCCTGGTCGGGAACGGCGGCTGATATGGCCAAGCGCTGGTACGTGATTCATGCCTTCTCCGGCTTCGAGAGCCATGTCGCGAAGGGGCTGCGTGAGCGCGCTGCGCGCGCTGGTATGGAAGACGCCTTTGGCGAGATCTTAGTGCCCACCGAAGAGGTGGTCGAGATCCGTAACGGCCAGCAGCGCAAGAGCGAGCGTAAGTTCTTTCCGGGCTATGTGTTCGTCAACATGGAGATGACCGACGAAACCTGGCATCTGGTCAAGGATGTGCCGCGCGTGATGGGCTTTATCGGCGGTAAGGGTGATCGACCGGCTCCAATCCCCGATGCCCAGGCTGAGGCCATCCGTCAGCGCGTTCAGGAAGGTGTCGAGAAACCTCGGCCAAAGGTGCTCTATGAGCCAGGTGAGGTGGTTCGTGTCACCGACGGCCCCTTCACCGACTTTAATGGTGTCGTTGAAGAGGTTGACTATGAGAAGAGCCGGGTCAAGGTCTCGGTCTCGATCTTTGGCCGTTCGACCCCGGTCGATCTCGAGTTTAGTCAGGTCGAGAAGGGCTGATCAGCCGTTGCATGCCTGGATGGGCTGATCGTGACTGATCGTCCATCTCTTTCATCCACAACCGTGCATTGCGCGGTCCATGCGTTGGGGAGCTGGCTTGTCGTCAGCGTTTGCACCCACAGGAGCGTCACAGGATGGCGAAAAAAGTTACCGCTTATATCAAGCTGCAGGTCAAGGCCGGCGAGGCCAACCCGAGTCCGCCGGTTGGCCCAGCGCTGGGTCAGCATGGTGTCAACATCATGGAGTTCTGTAAGGCCTTCAATGCGAAGACCCAGGATCTCGAGAAGGGCCTTCCGACACCGGTAGTGATCACCGTCTATTCGGATCGCAGCTTCACCTTCATCACCAAGACACCGCCCGCCTCAATCTTGTTGAAGAAGGCCGCCGGCGTTGCCAAGGGCAGTCCGACGCCAAACACCGCCATTATTGGTACGGTGACGCGTGAGCAGATCGAAGAGATTGCAAACACCAAGATGCCGGACCTCAACGCCGCTGATCTCGAGGGGGCTGTGCGTACCATTGCCGGTAGCGCGCGGGCTATGGGCCTGAAGGTTGAGGGGGTTGCGTAATGGCGAAGTTGAGCAAACGCGCGGTGGCCATCCGTGAGCGGGTCGAGCGCGGCCGCACCTATGCAGCCGACGAGGCCTTTGAGCTCTTGAAGTCGCTCTCGAGCGTCAAGTTTGTCGAGAATATCGATGTTGCTGTGAACCTGGGCGTCGATCCACGTAAGTCTGATCAGGTGGTGCGCGGCTCAACCGTG
Source organism: Halochromatium sp. (assembly GCF_054919635.1). Lineage (NCBI taxonomy): Bacteria > Pseudomonadati > Pseudomonadota > Gammaproteobacteria > Chromatiales > Chromatiaceae > Halochromatium > Halochromatium sp. The sequence goes on from NZ_JBUDPI010000221.1 coordinate 1,948, forward strand.
CTGCCACACGGCATCGGCAAGCAGGTCCGCGTCGCGGTCTTTTCCCAGGGCGCGAACGCCGACGCAGCGACTGAGGCCGGCGCTGATCGCGTTGGCATGGAAGACCTGGCTGAAGAGATGAAGGGCGGTAATCTCGACTTCGACGTCGTCATTGCCTCGCCGGACGCGATGCGGGTCGTCGGCCAGCTCGGTAAGCTGCTCGGCCCACGTGGCTTAATGCCGAATCCGAAGGTTGGCACCGTCACTCCGAACGTGGCCGAGGCCGTGCAGAATGCGAAGGCCGGTCAGGTGCGCTATCGCACCGACAAGGCCGGCATCATCCACTGTCCGCTCGGCAAGATCGATTTTGACGCTGACAAGCTGCGCGAGAATCTCGAGGCGCTGCTGGCGAATTTGGCCAAGGCCAAGCCCAGTGCAGCCAAGGGCGTCTACATGAAGAAGGTCACGGTCTCGTCAACCATGGGTCCTGGCTTGACCATCGATCACAGCGCGCTAGCGTTCTGATCACATTGTTTGATGAGCTTTGGGACAGCGGCTGCACAGCCGTCGTCCGTCAAAGACCGCAGGCGTCGGGTCGCGGCACAGGAAGCGTGCACGTCTCGGCTTAATCACCGCCTGCGTAGATGGTGTCCCGGAACCGGTTTGCTGGCGACGGTACACGTTCCATGATCGGCTGCCTGTGAGGGAGCGGGGAGCTGATCCACTTGGTTGGACACTTGTCTAACCTCAATCCGATTAGGAGGTGACGTCTGTGGCACTGACCTTTGCCCAGAAAGAACGCATCGTCGCCGAGGTCGCGGAGGTTGCTCAGACCGCACACTCGGCGGTTGGCGCCGAGTATCGCGGGCTGACCGTCGATCAGATGACCAAGCTGCGCGTCGAGGCGCGTAAGGCTGGTGTCTATGTGCGGGTGGTCAAGAACACGCTCGCCAAGCGTGCGCTGGCCGGTACTGACTTTGCCTGTATGGATGAGGCCCTAAGCGGCCCACTCGTGCTCGCATTTGGACAGAACGATCCCGGCTCGGTTGGCCGCATCGCTGAGAGCTTCGCCAAAGAGCACAAAGAGTTCCAGGTCCGCATGATCGCGATCGGCGGACAACTCTTGGATGGCTCCGAGCTCAGCAAGCTAGCGAAGATGCCTACCTACGACGAGGCGATCAGTCAGCTAATGGCGGTGATGAAAGCACCGGTGCAGAAGCTGGCCACAACCCTCAACGAGGTGCCGAGCAAGCTGGCTCGTACCCTCAGCGCGGTGCGCGACGCGAAAGAGGCGGCTTGAGCCTCTGAGCCTCAGCGGGGCCACGAGCCCAGCACTAGCGACCTTTTATTGCAAACGAATCATTAATCCGGAGATAAGCCCATGGCTGTTTCTAAAGACGAAATCCTGGAAGCCATTGCCAACATGACGGTGATGGAGGTCGTTGATCTCATCAGCGCGATGGAAGAGAAGTTCGGTGTGACTGCAGCGGCTGCTGTCGCCGCTGCACCGGCAGCCGCTGGGGCTGCGGAAGCGGCTCCGGCTGAAGAGCAGACCGAGTTTGACGTGGTGCTGACCTCATTCGGCTCGAACAAGGTCGCCGTGATCAAGGCGGTGCGCGCCCTGACCGGCCTGGGCCTGAAGGAGGCCAAGGACGCCGTCGAAGGTGCCCCGGCCACGCTAAAGGAAGGCGTCTCCAAGGACGACGCCGAGGCCGCCAAGAAGGCGTTGGAAGAGGCTGGTGCGGCTGTCGAGATCAAGTAACGCCATCCTTGCACCCTGCCTTCAAGCTGGGATCGACTAAGGCTGGCGGCTTCGGGCCGCCGGCCTTTTGCCGTTTCCGCTGATAGGCTCAGCGCCCGGTGGGGATGTGGGCGCTCAATCTCGCGCGGCGGGCCTCGATCTCAAGGCTTGTTCGCACAGCTGACCGGTGGCGCCGGTTTCGCTCCCGGCCAGCATCCGCTCCCGCGGCGGACGTTCAAGGCTACTCAAAGACCTATTACGAGGGAAGGCAGCATGCCCTATTCGTTTACCGAAAAGAAGCGCATCCGCAAGAACTTCGGCAAGCGCCCGACGATCATGGAGGTCCCGTTCCTGCTGGCGACCCAGATCGATTCCTATCGCGACTTTCTGCAGCTGGAAAAGCGGCCGAAGGAGCGTGATGAGGTCGGTTTGCACGCCGCATTCCGAACCGTGCTGCCCATCGAGAGCTATTCCGGCAACGCCGTGCTCGAATACGTCAGCTACCGCCTTGGCGAGCCGGCCTTCGATGTTCGTGAGTGCCATCTGCGCGGTGCCACCTATGCGGCGCCGCTGCGCGTGCTGCTGCGTCTGGTGATCTACGACAAGGATGCGCCGGCTGGGGCCAAGGTGGTCAAGGATGTCCGCGAGCAAGAGGTCTACATGGGCGACCTGCCGCTGATGACCGAGACCGGGACCTTCATCATCAACGGTACTGAGCGGGTCATCGTCTCCCAGCTGCATCGCTCGCCGGGTGTCTTCTTCGACCATGACAAGGGCAAGACGCACTCCTCCGGTAAGCTCCTGTTCTCGGCCCGGGTGATCCCCTACCGCGGCTCCTGGCTCGATTTCGAGTTCGATCCCAAGGATAACGTCTTCGTGCGCATCGACCGTCGGCGCAAGCTGCCGGCAACGGTGCTGCTGCGCGCGCTTGGCTATGGCGTTGACGACATCCTCTCGATGTTCTTCGAGACCGATACCTTCCATCTCGCCAAGGCGCCTGAGCTCGAGCTGGTGCCGGAGCGGCTGCGTGGCGAGACCGTCAATTTCGAGATCAAGCTCGATGATGAGGTCTTGGTCGAGGCCGGCCGCAGGGTCACAGCCAAGCACATCCGCGCGCTGCAGAAGGCTGGCGTCGAACGGCTCGAGGTGCCGGATGAGTTCTTGGTCGGCCGCACCCTAGCCCATAGCCACGTCGACACCGAGACCGGCGAGATCATCGCCGAGGCCAATGCCGAGATCACTGAGGAGCTGCTCGAGACGCTGCGCGACAAGGGCGTCGAGCGTATCGAGACGCTGTTTGTGAACGATCTCGATCACGGCCCCTACCTGTCTGAGACGCTGCGCATCGACCAGACGACCAACGAGCTCGAGGCCCAGGTCGAGATCTATCGGATGATGCGCCCGGGTGAGCCGCCGACCAAAGAAGCGGCCCAGAACCTGTTCCATAATCTCTTCTTCGCGCCCGAGCGCTACGACCTCTCGGCCGTCGGCCGGATGAAGTTCAACCGCCGGCTGCAGCGCGAGGAGACCGAGGGGCCGGGCATCCTCTACGATGGCCGCTACTTCTCGCAGCGCACCGATGCCTTCTCGACCAAGCTGGTCGCGGAGCATGGCGAAACCTCCGACATCGTCGATGCCCTGAAGGTGTTGGTCGAGCTGCGCAACGGCCGCGGTACTGTTGACGATATCGACCACCTCGGCAACCGGCGGATTCGCTGCGTCGGCGAGATGGCCGAGAACCAGTTCCGCGTCGGTCTGGTGCGGGTCGAGCGGGCGGTCAAGGAGCGCCTGTCGTTGGCCGAATCCGAGGGCCTGATGCCTCAGGAGCTGATCAACGCCAAGCCGGTGTCGGCGGCGATCAAGGAGTTCTTCGGCTCCAGTCAGCTCTCGCAGTTCATGGACCAGAACAACCCGCTCTCCGAGGTCACCCACAAGCGGCGCGTCTCGGCGCTGGGGCCAGGCGGTCTGGCGCGTGAGCGCGCAGGCTTCGAGGTTCGTGACGTGCACCCGACCCATTACGGTCGCGTCTGCCCGATCGAGACCCCAGAGGGACCGAACATCGGCCTGATCAACTCGCTTGCGGTCTATGCCCGGACCAATAAGTACGGTTTCCTTGAGACCCCCTATCGGCGCGTCGACGGCGGCAAGGTCACCGACGAGGTCGAGTTCCTGTCGGCGATCGAGGAGGGCAGCTATGTGATCGCCCAGGCCAACGCCACGCTCGATGACGACGGTCGGCTGACCGACGCCTTGGTCTCCTGCCGGCACATGAACGAGTTCACGATGAAGACGCCGGACGAGGTCCAGTACATGGACGTCTCGCCCCGGCAGATCGTCTCGGTCGCGGCCTCGCTGGTGCCCTTCCTCGAGCACGACGACGCCAACCGCGCACTGATGGGCTCGAACATGCAGCGTCAGGCGGTACCGACCCTGCGTGCCGAGAAGCCGCTGGTCGGCACCGGCATGGAGCGGGTCGTGGCCAAGGACTCGGGCGTCGTGGTCTGGGCGCGCCGCGGCGGTGTGATCGAGGCGGTCGATGCCGGGCGCATCGTGGTCCGGGTCAACGACGAGGAGACCGAGGCCGGCGAGGCCGGTGTCGACATCTACACCCTGACCAAGTACACGCGCTCGAATCAGAACACCTGCATCAACCAGCGTCCGCTGGTGGCGCCGGGCGATCTGGTGGTGCGCAACGATGTGCTCGCGGATGGTCCCTCGACCGATATGGGCGAGCTGGCGCTGGGACAGAACCTGCGTGTCGCCTTTATGCCTTGGAACGGCTACAACTTCGAGGACTCGATCCTGATCTCCGAGCGGTTGGTGCAGGAGGACCGCT
>NZ_JBUDPI010000222.1:0-6491 GCF_054919635.1 Halochromatium sp.
GTTGCGACAGGGCTACCGCGCCTTCGCCGCCGCCGCACTGGCTGAGCGAGCCGAGGCCGGACTGCCTCCATTCAGCTTCCAGGCGTTGCTGCGCGCCGATAGTCGGGTCGAGCAGCTGGCACTCGACTTTCTGCGCAGCGCACGCGCACAGGCCATCGCGCTTGAGCCCGGTCCGGTCGAGATCTGGGGACCGGCGCCGGCAAGCATGGAGCGCCGAGCCGGACGCTATCGGGCTCAACTGCTGCTGCAGTGCAAACAACGTCGCCCCTTGCATGCACTGATCGACCGATTACTGCCCCTGCTGCAACCGCTGTCCGACCGCCGCAGGCTGCGTTGGAGCATCGATGTCGACCCGCAAGAGAGCCTATGAATGGCATCCAGACCGACCACCGACCGCCAGAAGCACCGCGCCAGATGCCGCGTCGCTCAGACGCCTTCGGATTCACAGGGCACTGCCCTTTCGGGGGGCGCCACGCCGGAGGATAATCCGACATCCACCATCGACCTCAGTTGACCAGATGCCCATCCCTTCTTCCGCTCACAATCAAGCGCCTGTCGGTATCACGACCTGGCTCCGCAGCCTGCTCTTTTTTGCTCTCTACAACCTGATCGGCATCATCCACAGTCTGCTCTGCCTCGCCGCAGCCCCCTTTCAAGACTTTGAGCAACGCTACTGGTTCGTCAATCTCTGGTCACAGGTCACCATGTGGCTCCTGCGCAAGATCAATGGCGTTAGCATCGAGGTCGACGGGCTGGAGAACATCCCCAAGGGACAGCCAGTGGTGGTCATGTGTAACCATCAGAGCCAATGGGAGACCTTCTATCTGCAGCTACTGATCTCCCCGCAGGCCACGATCCTAAAGCGCGAGCTGCTCTGGGTGCCGTTTTTTGGCTGGGGTCTGGCACTGTTGCGACCCATCGCCATCGATCGCTCCAAAGGCTCACAAGCGCTGAAGACGCTGCTACGGGTGGGTCAGGAGCGTCTGCGCGAGGGGATCAGCGTTGTGATCTATCCAGAAGGAACCCGCCAGCCACCCGGCAGCATCGGCAGCTTCAATGTCGGCGGCGCCATGCTCGCGTCACGGGCTAGCGTCGAGGTATTGCCAATGTCGCACAATAGCGGCGACTGCTGGCCAGGTCGCTCCTTACTGCGCCTGCCCGGAACCATCAGGCTACGCATCGGCAAGCCGATCGCAACCGAAGGCAAATCGACAAAGCAGATCACAGCGGAGGTCGAGGCCTGGATTCGCCAGCATTATCCAGGCGAGCTGCGCGCCGTTGGCCCCGCCTAGGCTCAGCGCTCGATGACCGCCAAGGCGATGACGATATTGCCCTTGCCCTCATAGCGAAGCTCGGTGAAGGCCAGATGCCTCGCCATCGCGATACCGCGACCATGGCTATCGAAGATGCGGTCCGTCGAGATATCCATGAACGCGCTCCAGTCGAAGCCTAGCCCCTGGTCCTCGATCCGAAAACGCACCCGGTCAGGCTCGCGCGAGACGCGAATCTCGGCCCAACGATCGCGCTGCTCGGGCAGGGCCAGGCGCCGCTCGATCTCGGCAGTCAGACCATTCGAGCCCAGCAGCTCACCCTTCTCTTGGTAGCTAATGCCGAGATTGCCATGCTCGATCGCATTCAACATCAGCTCGGACAGACCTATTGCCACCTGAGACGACTGGGCACAGAGCGTCCCGAGCCGAGCCGCCAGGAGCTGAGCCTGCCCTGGGGTACGAAAACAGAAACGGCCTTCGCGAAATAGCGACCAGACATCGCCAATCTCGGTCTGCAGCCGCTTGAGCTCGAGCCGGTTGTGGCGATCGTCGAGGGCGCCAGAAACGATCCGCTGCAGCGACTGCGCCTTATAGGGCTTGCCAAGGTAGTACCAGGCGCCGGCGGCAAGCCCCTCAGCGACCTGCTCCGGCGCATTCGCTGCGGTCTGCATGATCACGGGCAGGGCCGAGAAGCGCGAATCCGTGTTGATCTTGCTGAGCAGAGCAAGGCCGTCGAGGCAGGGTATCGATCGATCCAGGATCAGGAGGTCGAAGCGGCTCGGCTCGGCGTCGAGCAGCTCCCAGCCGCGCAAGCCGTCTTCGACAAAGGTCAACCGATAACCGTCATCCTTGAGGAATTCTTTGATGGTCGCGACGTCAAGCAGGTCATCGTCGATGATCAGTAGTTCGCTCATCGGCACGGCAGGTCGGCTTCATCAGTCGGCTGTTGACAGCGCGTCTAAGTCTCGCCGTTAGGGCAGAGACCCGTCCGGCGTTAATGTGGCTTCTGCATATCAGGTCGGGCTCGCGCCAAGATTCGATCCAGCGCATTCGCGAAGGCTTGACGGTCAGCCTGGTTATAGGCCGGCGGCCCGCCGGTGTCCAGACCACTGGCGCGCATCGTCTCGAGGAAATCGCGCATGTTCAGACGCTGACGGACCGTTTCCGCGGTGAAGGCCTCGCCGCGCGGACTCAGAACCTGGCAATGCTTGGCAACCAGCTCAGCCGCTAGTGGAATATCCGCCGTGATCACCAGATCGCCAGCGCACGCATGCTGCAGGATATAGTCATCGGCGACATCGAAGCCGCTACCGACGCGCACGGCCTTGATCCACGCCGACGACGGCACCTGCAGTGGCTGATTGGCCACCAGCGTCAGAGATAGCCCGACGCGCTCCGCTGCCCGATACAGAATGCTCTTGACCGGATTCGGTGTGGCGTCGGCATCAACCCATATCTGCATCCTATCCACCTTCTTGTCCGCCAAGCCCGACAATTGGTCGAAGCTGAACCTTCAAGCTGCGCTACACTCTATGGTTATCTGGCATGAAAGCCTTGTTCAGGCGCGGCCACAGCTGCCGCCTTGCCCATCTCCTCCGTTTTCCCTAGGCCGTCCTCCATGTCTCACCCCTCTTCCTCCTCGAGCTTCGCCGAGCTCGGGCTGCCTCCTGCGTTGCTCAGCGCGCTCGATCGCGTGGGCTACGAAACACCATCGCCGATCCAGGCCGCGACCATCCCCAAGCTACTCGCCGGCAATGACCTGCTCGGTCATGCCCCGACCGGCACCGGTAAGACGGCCGCCTTCGCCCTGCCGCTACTGGCCCGCATCGATCTTGCTCAGCGCGCACCTCAGGTACTGGTCCTGACCCCGACCCGTGAGCTTGCGCTGCAGGTCGCCGAGGCCAGTCAGCGTTACGCAAGCGCCCTTGAGGGCTTCCACGTGCTGCCCATCTATGGCGGCTCCGATTATGGCGGACAAATCCGTCAGCTCAAGCGCGGAGTTCATCTCGTCGTCGGCACCCCAGGACGGATCATGGACCACATGCGCAAGGGGACCTTGCGCCTGGACACGCTGCAAGCGCTGGTGCTCGACGAGGCCGATGAGATGCTGCGCATGGGCTTCATCGACGATGTCGAGTGGATTCTGGAGCAGACACCGCCACAACGCCAGATCGCACTATTCTCGGCGACCCTGCCGAGCGCGATTCAACGGATCGCGCAGCGCTATCTCAATGATCCGCAGTCGATCAGCATCGAGGCCCCGACCGCAACCGCCGAGACCATCCGCCAACGCTATTGGCTGGTGAGCGGCATGCACAAGCTCGATGCCCTGACCCGCATTCTGGAGGTGGAGCCGTTCGAAGGGCTGCTGCTGTTCGTGCGCACCAAGACCGCAACCACCGAGCTCGCCGACCGCCTCGGCGCCCGCGGCTGGGCTACAGCGGCCCTCAATGGCGATATGCCACAGCAGCAGCGCGAGCAGATGGTAGAGCGACTGCGCAACGGCGCGCTCGATATCCTGGTCGCCACCGATGTCGCTGCGCGGGGTCTCGACGTTGAGCGCATCAGCCATGTCATCAACTACGACATCCCCTCTGATACCGAGGCCTATATCCACCGCATCGGCCGCACCGGCCGCGCCGGTCGCGCCGGCGAGGCGATCCTGTTCGTTGCACCGCGTGAGCGGCGCATGCTTGCCGCCATCGAGCGGGCGACGCGCCAACGCATCGAGCCGTTGACCTTGCCCTCGACAGAGACGGTCAACAACAAGCGGATCGCCGACTTCAAGCAGCGTATTACCGATACGCTCGCTGCCGGCGAGCTCGGCTTCATGCAAAGCCTCATCGAGCAGTATCAGGAAGAGCATGATGTGCCGGCCGTCGAGATCGCCGCAGCGCTGGCCAAGCTCTCGATCGGCGATCAACCGCTGTTGCTGACCGCACCCGAACGGCCGAGCCGATCGCGCGAGCCTCTCGAGCGAGGCCGCGACAGGCGCCGCGATGATCAAGAGCGTGCACGCCCGCAGCGCCGCGCACCCTCGCAGCCCGATCAGGGTATGGAGCGCTTCCGCATCGCCGTCGGCCATCGCAATGGCGTCAAGCCGGGCAACATCGTCGGCGCCATCGCCAACGAGGCTGGTCTTGACGCACAGCATATCGGGCGCATCGACATCCACGATGAATTCAGCCTCGTTGACCTGCCCACGGGCATGCCGCGCGAGCTGCTGCAAGACCTGCGCAAGGTCAGGGTCTGCGGCCGTCCACTCGCCATCAGCCGGGTCGAGACCGGTGCGGGTCCGGGTGCCGGCGCAGACGCCAACAGTGCGCGCAAATCCGGCGGCCCGCAGCGACCCCGGAAACCCCACCCAAAGAAAAACGGATAAGCCAACTCGGTTTTGGGTTAGAGTATGAGCCTTCGGGTGCCTGGACCGGTCGGCACCGCTCGCAGCCAGCTGATGCCTGATGACCTCAGCCGCGGTTGCCGAAAATCGCTTGATCCGTTCGCTGCTTCTCTGCTCATCGTGAGGCGACTGCTCGCTAACATTAAAGCTGCCGTCTCGAGGCCATCGCCCAATGCGCCACCCAGCGCGCCATCAGGCAGGTCAACTGGCATCATGCAGATGCGCTTTTGACCGGAGCCCTGATCAGACCCCTGATCAGATCCTGGGTAGGGCGATTCGCTGACCCGCAAGCAACGCCGCTCTGGCACCTAACCATCCAGCCCGGACCGGCTCCCGCCTCACGAAGGACGGGAGGGCCTACCTGGAGTCTACAACGCAATGTCTTTCGATACCCTTGGCCTATCGGCCGAGCTGCTGCGCGCGGTTCGCGAGCAGGGCTATACCCAACCTACCCCCATCCAAGCCAAGGCCATCCCAACCATCCTCAGCGGTGGCGATGTGATGGCGGCCGCCCAAACCGGCACGGGCAAGACCGCCGGCTTCACCTTGCCCCTGCTGCAGCGCCTGAGCACCCGAGCGTCGCACCCATCCGCCGCCCAATCCGCGCCCACAACAGCTCGCCAGCCTGCCGATGCTGGCAGTGGCCGAGCCACTGGCCGAGCCGGACCAGGCGCACGCCGGCCGGTTCGGGCACTGGTGCTGACCCCCACCCGCGAGCTCGCCGCCCAGGTACAGGAGAGCATCCAGACCTACGGCCGTTATCTGTCGCTGCGCTCAGCGGTGATCTTCGGCGGTGTCAAGATCAACCCGCAGATCGAGCAGCTGCGCCGCGGCGTCGACATCCTGGTCGCCACGCCTGGTCGCCTGCTCGACCATGCCAGCCAAGGCACAGTCGACCTTTCCGAGGTCGAGACCCTGATCCTGGACGAAGCCGACCGTATGCTCGACATGGGCTTCATTCATGACATCAAGAAGGTGCTGGCACTGCTACCGCCGAACCACGCTCGGCAGAATCTGCTGTTCTCTGCGACCTTCTCTGACGACATCAAGCGTCTCGCCGAGCGGCTGTTGAATAGCCCCGAGCTGATCGAGGCCGCGCCGCGCAACACCACCGCGGAGCGTATCGACCAGGTCGTCTACCCAGTGGATCGCCATCGCAAACGCGAGCTGCTGAGCCACATGATCGGCTCCAACGACTGGCGCCAGGTGCTGGTCTTTACCCGCACCAAGCACGGCGCCAATCGGCTCGCTGAGCAATTGCAGACCGACGGCCTCAGCGCTGCCGCCATCCATGGCAATAAGAGCCAGGGTGCGCGTACCCGCGCGCTTGCTGGGTTCAAGAGCGGCGAGCTGCGGGTGCTGGTCGCCACGGATATCGCCGCGCGTGGGCTCGACATCGATCAGCTACCGCATGTGGTCAACTACGAGCTGCCGAACGTCCCTGAGGACTATGTGCACCGGATCGGCCGGACTGGCCGGGCTGGGCGTGAAGGCCAGGCCGTCTCGTTGGTCTGTGTCGACGAGCATCGACTGCTGCGCGATATCGAGCGTCTGCTCAAGCGCGAGGTGCCGAAGATCATTCAACCCGGCTACGAGCCGGACCCGAGCATCCCGGCCGAGCCGATCAAGAACGGCCGCAGCGGACCGCGGCCAGCGCGCGCCGGCGGCCGCAGCGCCGAGGGTCGCGGCGCCGCGGCCCCAGGGCAGCGGCCACGGCGTGCGGGCACTAGCAATGGCAGGACCGATGAGCGCCGCGGCCAGGGTGGTCGCAAGACGAGTAGCGCCAGCAGGAGCGACAACGACGGCAACCGCAATCGAGC
>NZ_JBUDPI010000223.1:0-6486 GCF_054919635.1 Halochromatium sp.
GGCCGAGGCTATCGGCACGCTGACCGATCAGGCTGCGGGGCTGGACCTGGTCGGGATCTATGCCGCCGGTGAGATGGCGACTGGCCTCGCCAGCTCGATCGGGCATCGCCATTGGCATCAGAGCTGCAGCTTCCACCTCGATTGGAGCTGTTATCTGCAGGCCGATAAAGCGGTCAAGGACAGCTACAGCGGCTTCGACTGGGAGCCAAGCGCCATCCAGGCGCGGCTCGAGCAGCAACGCCAACAGCTCGCGGTGATGGCGCGTCCAGTCCGGCAGATCGAACTAGGCCAGTACCGGGCGTTCTTGGCCCCGGCCGCGCTCGAGGAGCTGCTCGACATGCTCGCCTGGGGCGGGTTCGGGCTGCGCGATCACCGCACCCAGCAAACACCGCTGCTGCACCTGGCCGAGGGCGAGCTGAGCCTGAGCCCCATCCTCAGCCTGACCGAGGACCACAGCCGCGGCCTGACACCAGGCTTTACCGACGAGGGCTTTCTTAAGCCAGAACAGGTTGCACTGATCGAGCAGGGCCACTTTGGACACTGCCTCGCCGATGCCCGCTCGGCCAAGGAATATCGTGCAACGGTGAACGCGGCCGCGGAATGGCCGGAGGCGCTGGCGCTCGCAGCCGGCTCGTTGCCGACCGCAGAAGCACTGGCCGCGCTCGACACTGGGCTCTACATCGGCAACCTCTGGTACGGGAACTGGTCCGACCGCAACGCCTGCCGCGTCACCGGGATGACCCGCTTCGGCAGCTTCTGGGTCGAGCGCGGCGAGCTGATCGCGCCCGTCGCGGTCATGCGCTTCGACGACAGCCTCTATCGGCTGCTCGGCGACCAGCTCGAGGCCCTCACCCGCGAGCGCGAGCTGCGCCTCTCCGCCGAGACCTACGGTGGCCGCTCCACCGCCAGCACTTTGCTCCCCGGCGCCTTGGTCAGCAGCCTCAATCTGACGCTTTGAGCCCTCGCTTAGGCGATTGCCTTAGACGGCGCCTGTCAGGACGGCTTGCATCCGGTCATTGGGTGCGCCGATCTGCTCCTTGCCAGAGGCTGGCTTTGCGCTGCCTGGCAGCGCAATCTCAAGCCCGCGCAAATCGGCGCCGGCACGACCGACGAATAGCCGGAGGTCCTCGCCGATCATTGCCCAGCAGCGCGACCCGATGCGCTCGGTCGAGCCGCTGAGCTCGGTGACAAAACGCAGTTTCCGTCCATCAAAGGCGATTCGGATACCAAGCATGATCGGCTTTGGGTCTGCAACGCCATCGCACTGATCATCGGCATTGATCGGGTAGCGTCCCGTCTGCACGACCGGTCTCTCAACGCCATCGCCTTGTCGAGTGGGATCAGAGCCACCGGCATCGTCATCCGCACGATTTGTCGCCATCCCCACCCGGGGATAGATCGCGACGGTGATCTCAACCAGCTCGGTCGCAAGCCGGGGAATATTGGTCTCGATACGGGTCAGGGTGCAATCCGGGTTGCGACAGCGCTCGCGTAGCGCAAAGGAGAATTCACGATCAACGAACACCCCGATCGCCTGCTCGACCTCCTCAAGCTGGCGTTGGCAGCGGCGCACCCGCTTTGGATAGTTCATATCGTCACGCATTTGCTGGCGAATCAGCTTGCGCAGTCGATCAAAGCCCTTCGGCAAGGTTCCGCTATGGAACCCGCGACACATCAGCCCGCGCATGGTCTCGCCATGCGCGCCCACGTTAGCGGGCTCGATTGGCGTATCGATAGCCAGGTCCAGATCGAGCTTGTGCAGGCGCTGGCGATGATTGGCCTCGTAAAGCCTCCAGTTCTCCTTCAGCTCCCAAACCAAGAAGCCGAACAGGCCCGGCAGCAGCACAATGGTAAGCGTGACGAACGGATAGGCGACGACCTTAGGCAAGACCGATTCGGTGATCTCGACGAAGGCTGCTGTAATCGCCGGCAAGAACGGCAATAGCAGCTTATGGCCAATGGTGACAATCGGAAAGTGCTTAACCGGATTGACCTGAGGCTCCACCAATACAGTCACATAGAACTGGATCAGTGCCTCTGAAAAGCGCCAGATCGGGGCTAACACTGCCTTTATAGCCAGACTCGTCCAACGCTCGCTGAGGTGATGGGTCAGTCCTTCGTCGACGCGGTGCAGGAGCTGCGAAAAGCGGCGCGTTACCTCCTTGAAGAAGAACAGCAGCTGCTGGATCAAGCCAATGAACAGCGCCTGATTAAGGCGTTGCAGATAGGCACCGATGCGCGTGCTCAGGTTGTCCAGGAAGCGTCGGCCCGCGGGTGTATTTCGCGCCAGCGTGCCAAGCGCGAATGCTAGCCCAAGCAGCCAGAGGCCGGGCTCGATCGGAACCTCCTCGACCAGCACCGCCAGTGCGATGATGGGAGCTAGCGGCAAGATGCCGATCAGCAGGGGCTGGATCAGATTCCGTCCAAGCCCGCGCATCAGACCAGTGCTCAACAGACCGGCAACAGGCCACCAACGTAGCAGTCCGTGAGGGCCATCCCAGACCAGGAAGCGCAGGATGCGCCAACCGCCCAAGACGATGGCCTCGGCCAGGTGCCGGCCAATCCCGGTGTAGGCGACCAGGTTGATCAGGGCGCCGCTGAGCACCACCGAGGTGGTCTCGGTGAGATGAAACCCTGTTTCCAGGAACGGGATCAGCGCAAGCAGCAGATCCAGGCTCTTCAGCACTAGGTACGAGCCGCCAAAAGGCAGCAACAGATAGCGCAGGATGTCGCGACCCAAGGGCGTGCCAAACAGAGGCGCACCCAGCTGTTGCAGCCCCTTGATGTAGATCTCACCGGGACGGTAGACGCCGGGCAAGGCGCGCTCCGCAGTGCGGTCGAAGCGCCGCAGTCGATCGCCGCGAAAGAACTCGCTCCAAGTCGGGTCAGGCAGGCGCAAGATATTGCGCGCGACGATGTCGCGGACATCGGTGAACTTGAGATGCCGACGATGCTTGATCACGTCTAGCAGCTCCAATTTCATCTTCTGCGCGGCAACGATCTCGCGGTGGTTGCGCGGCACGAAATCGGCCTCTTGCATGGCCTGCTCGAGGCGTGGGGCCAGCTCGGTATCCAACCGACCTGTGATCGAGGCGTTTAGACTGTTCAGCAGGCGTGAGAAGCGCTCGAGCTCGGCTATGGGCCAGGGCTGCTCGTCGAGCCGGGCATGGCTGGTCTCGAGCGCCCGCAAGGCCTTGAGCAGGGGCTGGAACGGCAATGCCTCCCGGATCGGGGTACGCCCGAGATGCAACAGCCAGCGCCCGAGTCGGAGCCGGTAGTAGTCGGTCGGGCCTTTGAGAAGCAGTTGCTCAAGGCAGCCCATCAGCCCTTGCGCCGCAGGCGCACCATACTGACCTCGGTCATCGCCAGCCAACCGATGCACCAGTGCATGGAGCTCAGCGCGCGCGGCCTGATCCATCGTCCAGCGCTCAGCCAGACCGTCGGCCAGTAGGGCCTCGACGAGGCCCTCGCGCTTGGCGATGGCCTGCTCGAGTGGTACTGAGAGTGCCCGGCCGTCAGGCATCAAGCGACGTGCCAGCCGTCGTGCGACCGCTAGCCGACGCAGCGCAAGCGCCAGATGGCCACCGCGTTGAGCGCGAACCGCCGCTGCCACCGACTGCTCGAACAAGATCACGCCCGCACGCAGGTCAGCATCGCGCTGCAGACTTGCGGCAGCACTGATGCGACGCTTGCGCTGTAACAATCGCCAGGGCAGCACCGGAGGGACCCAGCGCAGCGCACCGAGCAAGCGGGTGCGCCAGATCCCCAACTGATCACCGAAGCGCTCGATCCAGTCCGGACGCAGATCCAGGCGCACCCCCCGCGCGAAGGCATTGAGGAGGCGCTGCTCAAGCGAGTCATCGGCTACTGCAGCACCGGCGATCGCGTTGGCTCGACTGCGGCCCGATGGCGCCGCAGTGATGCCCGCGTGCGACATAGGGATCTTCGGCCGCCTGCGTGCGATCACCTCCCTGAGGTCAGGGTCGCTGCGCCCATAGGGCAGCGCGAGCGGGAGCAAGGGCCCATCTGAGCTCAGGCCGCCGCTGCCGCCGGGCCGGCTCTTGAGCAGCAGCCGGGGAAGGCGCTCATCCACCAACGGACGCGGAAGGTCAAGCCCCGCCGCTGACAGCCAACGGTCCACCCGAGGCCAGTCGCGAATCGCTGGGAAGAAGAATCCGCGCGCGCCAGGTGCGAAGTAACGCAGCCGGACAACGAAGGCAACAAAGCTGCGACAGACGAGATCATCATCCCATACCGGCAGGATGAGTCCGTCGTGACTCAAGACCTCGCGCAGCTCGGCGAAGGCATAGTCGCCAATCAGCTCACGCAAGGCGCTCGCACCGAGGCGCTCCCTATGCTCATCACACTCACAGGCAGCCTGCCAGGTACGCGCCACCTCCGCTTCGAAGGATCGCGCCCAGTAGTCGTAGCGCAGACGCGTAAAGCTGCGCTGCTCAAGGCGCTGATTCGGGGGGCTGGGCAGCAGGATCACCTGCTCCGGGAGCTGCAGCCCTTCGATGACCGATAGTGCCTCTGCGTTCTCGGTCTCGAGCCCGAGCAGGAAGTCCGCTCGCGGCATCAAGTAGTAAGGCAGGTCCGGTATCGAGACACCGGCCAAGCGCTCTCCGAGCTGGCCTTCAATGAGCCGCTCGATCGCTCGCGCATGGAACAGAAACAGCCCCTCAGCCGGCTTCATGACCTGTTGCCGAAAGGCCTTGGCGGTGACGATGGACATACTGAAACGGTGACGGCGCGGATAGGATGGCGGCCGAATGCTTGCAACTCTAACCGATTGCCAGACGCTATGACCGGTTTTCGCGTGCACTGGCGCGAGAATCAGAGACCTGGAGCCATCGGCATGTTAGATTTTCACCACAATACCGCAGCCACCTGACCCGAAGCCCCCGCATGATCGAAGCCAGTCCCGCCGTCATCGCCACCTTCGCCGTTTACCTCCTGTTCATGCTCGCCATCGGCCTCTGGGCCTATCGACGGACGACAGACTCGTCGGGCTACTTCCTCGGCGGCCGCAGCCTCGGGCCTTGGCCAGCAGCGCTCTCGGCGGGCGCGTCCGACATGAGTGGCTGGCTCCTGCTTGGACTTCCCGGCTTTGCCTTCGCCTCCGGCATCGAGTCGCTCTGGCTAGCCGGCGGCCTATTGCTCGGCACATGGCTGAACTGGCTCCTGCTCGCGCGGCGACTCAGGACCTATAGCGTCGAGGCCAAGGATGCCCTAACGATCCCAGAATTCTTCGCCAACCGCTTCGGCGACCGGGGTCATCTCTTGCAAGCGGTAGCCGCCTTCTTCGTGCTGCTATTCTTCCTGTTCTACACCAGCTCGGGGCTGGTTGCGGCCGGGAAGCTGTTCGAGACGGTATTCGGGCTCGACTATCTGATCGCGGTCATCATCGGCACCCTGTTCATCGTCTCCTATACCCTGTTCGGCGGCTTTCTCGCCGTGTCCTGGACCGACTTTGTGCAAGGCCTGTTGATGGCCGCAGCGCTGCTGATCGTGCCGGTGATCGCGATTCAGAGCGACGGCGGCTGGGGTGAAATGACGACAACCCTGCGCGAGCTGAATCCAGAGCTATTGACACTCTGGGTCGATAAAGACGGCCAACCGCTCACCCTGCTAGCGATCGTCTCGTTGGCGGCCTGGGGTCTCGGCTACTTTGGCCAGCCGCATATTCTGGCCCGGTTCCAGGGCATCCGCCGTGCTAGCGATGTCCCCACAGCCCGACGCATCGCCGTCAGTTGGACCGCTCTGAGCCTGATCGGCGCGGTACTGGTGGGGCTCGCCGGGGCCGCCTATGTCGATAACAACCTCGGCGGGCAGCTGACCGACTCCGAGACCATCTTCATGATCCTGGTCGATGCCCTCTTCCATCCGGTGATTGCTGGCATCCTTCTGGCCGCTATCCTCGCCGCGATCATGAGCACCGCCGACTCGCAGCTCTTGGTCTCCTCATCGGCACTGGCCGAAGATCTCTATCGGCAGCTCTTACGCTCCCAAGCCAGTCCGCGCGAGGTGGTGCTAGTCGGTCGCGCGGCAGTGGTCCTGTTGGCGCTGGTCGCCTTGCTGTTGGCCACCAATCCGGATAGCACGGTGTTGGGACTGGTCGCCTATGCCTGGGCTGGGTTTGGTGCCGCCTTCGGACCGGTGCTGCTGATCAGTCTGTACTGGAGGCGGATGAACTGGTCTGGCGCCATCGCCGGCGTGATCACCGGCGGACTCGTCGTGGTGGTCTGGAAGCAGCTCGAGGGCGGGCTGTTCGACCTCTATGAGATTGTCCCCGGCGTGATCTTGGCCAGTCTTGCCATCGTCCTCGCAAGCTTGGCAACCGCGCCGCCAAACGAGGCCATTCGCGAGGGATTCGAGCGTTACCGTCAGGCATTGCGTCAAGGCTGAGCAGTCGTCATAACGGGCCAGCGCCTAAGCCGGTGCTCAGTCCAGCCTTGCTAGACGCAAAGTCCAAACAGGGAGCGC
>NZ_JBUDPI010000224.1:0-6469 GCF_054919635.1 Halochromatium sp.
CCTCCTGAGGGCGGCTCAACTGCCGTTTCTTCGTCTCGCTCAAGGCTCGCTCAAGGCCGAATCTCGATCGGCGTTCCGTCGACGGTGTAGCGCCAGATCTCATCGATTGCCAGGTTCGAAACTGCTATGCAACCTTCGGTCCAATCCTCGTAGCGGATCAGGTCACGCAGCGCTGGGTCAAGCGACCGGCGCGGCTCCCCGTGGATCATGATCGCGCCTCCGGGACTGTCCCCGCGCGCAGCCGCTCGCGCCCGGTCCTTGGCATCGGGATAGGAGATGTTGATGGCCTTGGTGAAACGACTCCATGGATTGCGCCAATCGAGCAGATAGTGCCCCTCTGGTGTTCGGCCATCGCCCTCACGCTCCTTGTGGCCTTCGGGCGCAAAGCCGAGCGCAATGCGATAGGTGCGAAACGGCTTGCCGTCTCGCATCAGATACAGCCGCCGCTGACCCTTCTTCACTAACACCTCGTCGGCCAACAGCGGGGCCGAGCTGGCCGCTGCTGCCAGCGGCTGGGCATCGCGCGCCTGCGGTACGGTGCATCCAGGCAAGAGCGACATGGCCGCAACCGAGGCACTCAAGCTCAACGCAAGGAATAACGTCAGCGCGAATCGCAGCAGCAGCCTTGGCACGGCCGTGAAGCCCCCACTGAGAAGCCCTTCTTTGAGTCCGTTTCGACGGGTCGAGCTCAAGATAGATCGACGGCGTGCCGTTTGAGGTCGCCGAGATCGCAGACCTCGAGCGTCCGCTCATGCGTGCTGCGCAACGCCACGCGCGGTGCACAGCCAGCTTCTAACGCCTCTTGCCAGCGCGCCGCGCAGAGACACCAGCGATCACCGGGCTTGAGCCCCGGGAAACCGAATGCCGGCACGGGCGTCATCAAATCGTTGCCGCGCGTCTTCGAGTACTCCAGGAACTCGCGCGTCACGCGCGCGCAGACCGTGTGCGAGCCCAGGTCTTCGGGGCCGGTCTCGCAGTCGCCGCTGCGGGTAAAGCCCGTCAAGGGCTCGGTCGAGCAGGTTTCGAGTGGCTCACCTAGGACATTGCGCGCGTTGGACATGGAGCAGTACCTCAAACTAAAGCCGCTGTTGGCCGCTGATATGACATGCACTCGCCGCGAACACAAGCCAACCTGAACCGTCATACCGGGCTCCGGGCCCTGCCCACAGGCCAGATGCCAGCCCCCGCCAGCCGGCATCGTGCCCGCCGCCGATGGTACTATCCGGTCCATTCAAACAACAGGAGCATCAAATCCATGGCCTTCGAGAAGATCCAGTTACCAGAAAGCGGCGAGCCAATCCGCGTCAATCCTGACAGCAGTCTCGTCGTTCCCGACAGCCCGATCATCCCCTACATCGAAGGCGACGGGATCGGCATCGACATCACCCCGGTGCTGAAAAAGGTCCTGGACTCAGCCGTCAGCAAGGCCTACGGCGGCAAACGGCAAATCGCTTGGATGGAGATCTTCGCCGGCGAAAAGGCCACCAAGCTCTACGGACCCGATGTCTGGCTGCCAGATGAGACCCTCGACGCCGTTCGCGACTATGTGGTTTCGATCAAGGGTCCGCTCACAACACCGGTCAGCGGCGGCATCCGCTCGCTCAATGTGGCGCTGCGTCAGCGGCTCGATCTCTATGTCTGCCTGCGCCCGGTGCGCTATTTCCAGGGCACGCCGAGCCCGCTGAAACGTCCAGAAGACACCGACATGGTGATCTTCCGCGAGAACTCGGAAGACATCTACGCCGGCATCGAATGGCCAGCAGGCTGCGAGGAGGCCAAGACCCTCATCGGCTTCCTCCAAGACCAGCTCGGCGTGACCAAGATCCGCTTCCCGGCTAGCTCCGGTATCGGCATCAAGCCGGTCTCAAGCGAAGGCACCAAACGGCTGGTGCGCAAGGCCATCCAGTACGCGATCGACAACGGGCGCGACTCGGTGACCCTGGTCCACAAGGGCAACATCATGAAATTCACCGAGGGCGCCTTCAAGGACTGGGGCTATGAGCTGGCGCGCGAAGAATTCGGCGCCGAGCTCCTCGATGGCGGTCCCTGGTGCCGCTTCCAGAGCCCGAAGACCGGCAAGGACATCATCGTCAAGGATGTGATCGCCGATGCCTTCCTGCAGCAGATCTTGCTGCGTCCGAAGGACTATGACGTCATCGCCACCTTGAACCTGAACGGCGACTACATCTCCGACGCCCTCGCCGCTCAAGTCGGCGGTATCGGCATGGCCCCAGGCGCCAACCTCTCGGATAGCGTCGCCATGTTCGAGGCGACCCACGGCACCGCGCCCAAGTATGCTGGCAAAGACCAGGTCAACCCCAGCTCACTGCTGCTCTCTGGCGAGATGCTGCTGCGCCACCTCGGCTGGACCGAGGCAGCAGACCTGGTGATTGGAGGCATCGAGGGTGCGATCGCGGCCAAGACCGTGACCTACGACCTCGAGCGACTGATGGAGGGCGCGACCAAGCTTAGCTGCTCGGCCTTCGGCGATGCCGTTATCGCCAGGATGGGTTAGCCAACCAAGACCCTACTCGGCAGGTCTCGACCAGCCGTCACCTCGGATGGCAACCCCATTCAGTGCTTAGTAAGACGCCCCGACTAGCTGCTAGCCGGGGCGTCTTGGCCCTCATCCTGTCGTTGACGACAGCTACTGCATCGCGCGCTGGACCGTGGCCGCATGCAGCCCTTTCGGCCCTTGCGAGACCTCGAACTGGACCTTCTGCCCTTCTTTCAGGGTCTTATAGCCGTCCATGTCGATCGACGAGAAGTGTACAAACACGTCCTCGTCGCGACCATCGGGTTTGACGAAGCCGTAGCCTTTGGCGTTATTAAACCATTTGACGATACCGGTGATCATCTAGAACTCCTCCGCGACTTCACTCTTTCTTCGGTTGGTTGTTCAGCTTGTTGTTGTGGGCCGGACCGCCGCTGAACGGCCAAGCACTCGACACCCCCTGAGCACAGATGAAGAGCGCAGATGAACGGGTGGTGACAAAGAAGTATAGTTGCCCATCGCGCTTGGTCAATCTCGGGGTATGAGCTCAGCGATGCCAGGCCACGGGCCCGGCGGGCCGATGCCGCCACAAGCAGAAGACCCTAGCAAGGCAGCAGCGAGGCAGCACTGGTCCGAGCCATAGACGCCGACACCTCGGGGGCTGTATTTTTCGGTCCATGATCCCTACTCAATAAGATATTGTCAGAGGCGTCTTCATCATCAACCTCGCGCCGCGGGGCTCATGCCCAACGGCACTGAACCACGCTAGTCAGCTCGATGCCGCACCGATTCTTCACAGACTCTCCGCTCTACGCCGTTGGCCCTGCCCAGATTCGCTTGTCGAATCAGGAGGAAGGTGACGACGGCGCTGGACTCTCGGTGGAAGAGGCGAAGCCGGCGCTCAAACGCCCGCCGCTATACAAGGTTTTGCTCGTCAACGACGACTACACACCGATGGAATTCGTCGTCCATGTGCTCGAGACCTTTTTCAGCATGTCGCCCGAGAAGGCGACCCAGGTCATGTTGCATGTGCACACGCGCGGCGTCGGTGTTTGCGGCGTCTTCACACGCGACATCGCCGAGACCAAGGTCTCGCAAGTGAACGATTTCTCGCGCCAGAACCATCATCCGCTGCTCTGCACGATGGAAGAGGCCTGAGATGCGCCTTAAACAACATTCCGTCTTCACAGATAGGTCCCGGGGTCACAGTCCATGTTGAGCAAAGAGCTTGAATTCACGCTGAACCAGGCGTTCAAAGAGGCGCGGGCAAAGCGACACGAGTACATGACGGTCGAGCACCTACTGCTCTGCCTGATCGATAACCCAGCCGCGGCCAAGGTGCTCCGCGCCTGCGCCGCCGATAACGACAAGCTGCGCAGCGATGTAGCGACCTTTATCGAGGAGACGACACCGCTGATCGCAGAGAACGACGATCGCGAGACGCAACCGACACTGGGCTTCCAACGCGTCCTGCAGCGGGCTGTGTTCCATGTGCAGTCGGCTGGCAAGAAAGAGGTCACCGGTGCCAATGTGCTCGTCGCCCTGTTCAGCGAGCAGGATAGCCAGGCCGTCTATCTGCTGAATCAGCAAGATGTCTCAAGGCTCGACGTGGTCAACTACATCTCGCACGGCATCTCGAAGGTGCCCGGCGAGGACCAGGACGACGAGTCGCAGGCCGAGCCAGACGAGGTGCGCAGTGACGAGAAGGAATCGCCGAGCGCACTCGAGAACTTCGCGACCAACCTCAACGAGATGGCCCGCCAAGGCCGCATCGACCCCCTGATCGGTCGCGCGGGCGAGGTCGAGCGCACCGCACAGATCCTCTGTCGACGGCGCAAGAACAATCCGCTCTTGGTCGGCGAGGCTGGTGTCGGCAAGACGGCAATCGCCGAAGGTCTCGCAAAGAAGATCGTCGATGGCGAGGTGCCCGAGATCCTCGGGGTCTCAGTCATCTACGCCCTCGACCTGGGCTCGCTGGTCGCCGGCACCAAGTACCGCGGCGACTTCGAGAAGCGTCTGAAGGCGGTGCTCGCCGAGCTCAAGCGCAAACCGCACGCGATCCTATTCATCGATGAGATCCATACCATCATCGGTGCTGGCGCGGCCTCGGGCGGCGTCATGGATGCCTCCAACCTGATCAAGCCAGTGCTGGCCTCCGGCGAGCTGCGTTGTATCGGCTCGACCACCTATCAAGAATATCGCGGCATCTTCGAGAAGGATCGTGCGCTCGCACGACGCTTCCAGAAGATCGATGTTAACGAGCCCTCGGTCGAAGAGACGATCGAGATCCTCAAGGGCTTGAAGAGCCGCTTCGAGGCGCATCATCAGGTCAGCTATACCAACCCAGCGCTGCGTGCGGCTGCTGAGCTCTCGGCCAAGTACATCAACGATCGCCACCTGCCCGACAAGGCCATCGACGTTATCGATGAAGCCGGTGCCAATGTGCAGCTAAGGCCCGCAGCCAAGCGCAAGAAACGCATCGATGTGACCGATGTCGAGGCCATCGTCGCCAAGATCGCGCGTATCCCGACGAAGAAGGTCTCGGCCTCCGATACCGAGTCGCTGCGCAACCTCGACCGCGATCTGAAGATGGTGGTCTATGGTCAAGGCGAAGCGATCGACGCGCTCACCTCAGCGATCCGGATGAACCGCTCTGGCCTCGGCACCGAGGAGAAGCCGATCGGCTCCTTCCTGTTCACCGGCCCGACCGGCGTCGGTAAGACCGAGGTCACGCGCCAGCTGGCACGCATCATGGGTCTGGAGCTGATCCGCTTTGATATGTCCGAGTACATGGAGCGGCATACGGTCTCCAGGCTCATCGGCGCCCCACCCGGCTATGTTGGCTTCGACCAGGGTGGACTACTGACCGAAGAGGTCACCAAACATCCGCACTCGGTGCTGCTGCTCGACGAGATCGAGAAGGCGCACCCGGACGTCTTCAACCTGCTCCTGCAGGTCATGGACCACGGCAGCCTGACCGACAACAACGGCCGCAAGGCGGACTTCCGCAACGTGGTGCTGGTGATGACAACCAATGCTGGTGCCGAAGAGACCAGCCGCCGCTCGATCGGCTTTACCGAGCAGGATCATTCCACCGACGGCATGGAGGCGCTGAAGAAATACTTCACGCCCGAGTTCCGCAACCGGCTCGATGCCGTGGTCCAGTTCGGTGCCCTCGACGCCAAGACCATCGGCAGCGTGGTCGACAAGTTCTTGTTCGAACTCGAGGCGCAGCTGGCCGACAAGAAGGTGGCGCTGGTGGTCGAGCCCGATGCCCGCGCATGGCTGGCTGAGAAGGGCTATGACCCGAAGATGGGTGCCCGCCCGATGGCTCGGGTGGTCAAGGATCACATCAAGAAGCCGCTCGCCAACGAGCTGCTATTCGGCGAGCTGAGCGGTGGCGGAACCGTGGTGGTGCGTCTCGGCGAGGATGACGAGCTGGCTTTCAGCTTCGAGACCGAGAAGGCCCCGGCCTAACCGACTTGAGAGATAGAAGCGATGCGGACCGTCTCTGGTCCGCGCGCGCCGCACGAAAGCGTCGCGCTCAACGGACCCGATAGGTGATGCGACCCTTGGTCAGGTCATAGGGGGTAAGCTCGACCGTCACCTTGTCGCCGGTGAGGATGCGGATGTAATGCTTGCGCATCTTGCCAGAGATATGGGCCGTCACGATGTGGCCATTCTCAAGCTCAACCCGAAATACGGTGTTCGGCAAGGTCTCGACGACCACGCCTTCCATCTGGATTACGTCTTCTTTTGCCATGTCATTGAGATCTGCGTCGTCATACCACGAGCGCCCCTAGGGCTGGTTAAAGCGGCTGGTGAAGACCGGCTACCCTGGCGCATCGCTACCATAAAACCGCACAAGTATATCACAGGCTGGCCTCAGACCTGCCCGATCGCTTGAAGCGGCAGCAAGGCTAGGTGGTGAGCCGGATCGGTTCGCCGCGCTCGAAACGACGCCACTGTTGTCCA
>NZ_JBUDPI010000225.1:0-6462 GCF_054919635.1 Halochromatium sp.
ACGAGGACAGCGCCATCCACTGCGACAAGCAGTTCCTCGCCATCGCCGAGGCCGTCGCTGGCAGCGAGGAGACCGGCACCCCGTCCCTCTGGGACATGGACCGAGGCTTCTTCATGGACCTGCTCGAGACGCCCGAGGGCGCGCATCGCATCCCGGTCTACTCCTGGGTCGGGTTGATCCCGCTGTTCGCGGTCGAGATCGTCAACCGCCGCATGCTCAACCATGCACCGCGCTTCGAACGGCTGCTCAAGGAGCACAAGGGCGGGCTGTTTCGCGGCAGCTACGTCTGCGCCTGTCCGGACTGGGAGAACGAGCGCGGTGAGCGGCTGCTGTCGCTGGTCGACCATTCGATGCTGCCGCGCATCCTCAAGCGCCTGTTGGACGAGGAACAGTTCCTGTCACCCTTTGGCGTGCGCAGCCTCAGTCGCGCTCATGCCAGGGACCGGGATCTCGGCTTCATCCCTGGCATCGGCAATGCACTCATCGAATACGTCCCAGGCGAATCGATCTCGCCGATGTTCGGCGGCAACTCCAATTGGCGCGGCCCGGTCTGGCTGCCAACCAATTACTCGTTGGTGTCCTCGCTCGAGCGTTTCCATCGCTTCCTTGGCGACGAATTCACCGTGGCGGTGCCCTGTCTCGGCGGCAAGCGACTCAACCTGAAGGAAATCGCGACGCTGATCGCCGACCGACTGAGCAATCTCTATCGACACGACAACGGCGATCACGCCCCAGCCCTGAGCGGCCATTGGCCAGCGAACGACGACCCGCTTTGGCAGGACCTACTTGCCTTCCACGAGTATTTCCATGCCGAGACCGGTGCCGGACTGGGTGCCGCCCATCAGACCGGCTGGACCGGTCTGCTCGCCAATCTGGTCATGCGCCAATATCAGCGCGACATCCGTCCCTGGAGTGGGCTCGACAGCGCAGAAACACCAAGCCTGATCGACGAGATCGCCTAATGCAGCCGTCCTTCGACTCTGTTGCAGGCAAGGCCCGCCTCTCTGCAGTCGCCGATCTGGATGCAGGGACGCCCGATAATGACCGGATACCAGGGCCGACAGGCGGGCGTTGTCTCGAAGCCGCGTCATCGATACCCTTAGCCGTCGTGCGGCTATGGGGCTCACCCGCAGCCTCGCCGCCTGTCTATTTTCAACAGCGCTCTATCCTCCACACAGTCGCTGAGCCGCCATTGAAATCGCTGGACTTGTCCAGATTTCCTGGCGGCAGCTGGTCGACATCGGTAAGACACCTCGTATGCGAAAGAACATCGCCGTCATCGGCAGCGGAATTGCCGGTCTCGCCGCAGCCTGGCTCCTCGGCCGAGAGCACCAGGTCACCCTGATCGAGAAGAATGATTACGTCGGTGGCCATACCCATACCATCGACGTCGACGAAGCTGGCCAAGGCCTCTCAGTCGACACCGGCTTTATCGTCTACAACATCGCCAACTATCCGCTCCTGACGCGGTTGTTCGAGGTCCTCGGCGTGGCCACGCGCGAGAGCGATATGTCGTTCTCGGCCTCGATCGGTCCGGGCCAGATCGAGTACTCGGGCGACAGCCTCAACACCCTGTTCGCACAGCGACGCAACCTGCTCAGCCCAGGATTCCTGCGCATGGTCGCTGATCTGGTTCGTTTCAATCGACGCTGCAAGGCGATGTTGCGCTCTGGCGGCTTCGACGGTCTGAGTGTCGGCGCGCTGCTCGAGCGCGAGCGCATGAGCGCAAGCTTCCGTGACCATTTTCTGTTGCCCATGGCCGCCGCTATCTGGTCCTGCCCGA
Organism: Halochromatium sp.; assembly: GCF_054919635.1. Taxonomy (NCBI): domain Bacteria; kingdom Pseudomonadati; phylum Pseudomonadota; class Gammaproteobacteria; order Chromatiales; family Chromatiaceae; genus Halochromatium; species Halochromatium sp. The sequence goes on from NZ_JBUDPI010000225.1 coordinate 1,784, forward strand.
CCCGGACTATGCTCGATTTTCCGGCCGAGAGCCTGGCACGCTTCTTCAACAATCACGGCTTGCTAAACCTGATCGATCGGCCGCTGTGGCGCTCGGTCACCGGTGGCAGCGCCCGCTATGTCGAGCGCTTCCTCGCGGAGATCGGCCATGAGCAGGTCCGGCTCGATGCGGCGCAGGCGATCCGGCGCACCGAGCAAGGCGTCGAGATCACCCTGGCCTCGGGCGAGCGCCCTCGGTTCGACGATGTCGTGCTCGCCTGTCATGCCGATCAGGCACTCGCCTTGCTGGAGCAGCCGAGCGCTGCCGAGCACGAGCTACTGAGCCCTTTCCGCTATCAGCCGAACCGCACCTATCTGCACACCGATATCGGCTTGATGCCGCAGCGCCGGCAGGTCTGGTCCTCCTGGAATTATCTCTCGCAGCTGACGCAGGACGGCACCTGCGCGGTCTCGGTGACCTACTGGATGAACCGGTTGCAGGGGCTGAAGACCGACAAGGACTATCTGGTCTCGCTGAATCCGCTGCGCCCACCGGCCGAGGAGCGCATCATCGCTGAGATGGTCTACGACCATCCGGTCTTCGATCAGGCCGCGATGGATGCCCAGCCGCGGCTCGCCGAGTTACAGGGTCAGAATCGGATCTGGTTCTGCGGCAGCTACTTCGGCTACGGATTCCATGAGGATGCCCTGGCCTCGGCAGTCGCGATGGCCGACCGTTTCGGTGTCGATACCTCGATACTGTCGGCAACCGCACATAGGCCGGCGTCCGGCTCGAGACCAACTCCTGACCTGTCCCCTGACCTGTCACCAGCCACCACCGGCCTGTCACAGGTGTCTGAGCAACGCCCGAGCGCACCCGCATGAGCGAGAATCCACATCGCATCTACTTCACCAAGGTGATGCACCGGCGCCTGTTCCCGGTGCAGTATCGCTTCACCTACAAGGTCTTCAGCCTGCTGCTCGACCTGGATGCCCTGGACCGCCTGCCACCACTGCTGCGCACCCGAAAAGGCTTTGGTCTGTTCCGCTTTGCTGCCGAGGATCATGGTCCGCGCGACGGCTCGCCACTGCGGCCCTGGGCCGATCAACTGCTGCAGGATCAGGGTATCGACCTCGAGGGCGGGCGCATTCGGCTGCTCTGTATGCCACGGGTGCTCGGTTACGGCTTCAACCCTTTGAGCCTCTGGTACTGCGAGCACGCCGACGGCCAGCTGCGCGCCGTGCTGGCCGAGGTCAGTAACACCTTTGGTGAGTCCCACTTCTATCTGCTGGCCAACGGCGGCAAGCCACTGGCCTGGCCGGTGCGCGATACGGCCTCGAAATGCTTCTATGTCTCACCGCTGATGGAGGTAACCGGTGAGTATCGGTTTCGGCTCTCCGAGCCAGCCGAGACCATCGGCGTCTTCATCCGGCAGTTCCACAAGGACGGCCGGCTGGAGCTGGTTGCCACGCAATCCGGCGCTGGCGAGCCATTGACCAACCGCGCCCTCTGGCGGGCGTTCCGGCGCACGCCGTTGATGAGCTTCAAGGTGATGGTTGCCATCCATTGGCAGGCCCTGAAGATCTGGCTGCGCGGTGCGCGCTATGTCCCCAAACCCGATTCAGCCCATCCAAAGGTGACCTGATGGCAAGCGATAAGACGGCCGAGGCCGCCCTGCCCCAGCCCCAGCTTCAGCTCCAGCAGCCACTGCAACAGCCGCTGTTCGGCCCAGTGCTGCGGACCCTGCTCAAGCCGGTCATCTGGCCGATCACCCGACTGTTCGACCGCATTGCGGCCGGCCAGCTTCGACTGCGGCTGGGCGAGCGTTGCTATCTGCTCGAAAGCGATCGTGAGGGACCCCGGGCAGAGATCGACATCCATCGACCGCTACGCATGGCGCGGCGCCTGGCGACCAAGGGACACCTCGGACTCGGCGAGAGCTGGATGGCCGGCGACTGGGATAGCCCTGACCCGACCGCCTTGTTGCATCTGCTCGCCGTCAACGAGCACCGTTGGCGCGAGCGCCAGCGCGGCGGTCCGCTGCATCGGCTGATCTCGCCGCGGCGTCACCAACAGCGCAGTAACACCCGCACCGGCAGGCGCCGCAACATCGCCTATCACGACGACTTGGGCACCGACTTCTACCAGCTCTGGCTCGACGAAAGCATGACCTACTCCAGCGCCGTTTATGCGGCACCAGTGCCGGTCACTGCCGCGCAAGCAGCCACAGCATCGCGTCCAGCCGCGGTCCAGGTACCAGAAGCGACCTCCTTGATCGGCAATGGCCGGAGTCAGGGGGCACAGACCCGCTTGCTCGCTGGCATCAGCACCCGAACTGGAGCGCATGACGACGCCGCACAGGGTGCTCAGAAAGGATTCGCGCCCTGCACCCGCAGTAACGCCAACAGGGGCACCAACAGCGATGCCGGAGCCGGCCCCGGGCTCAGCGGTGACGCCATGAGTGACGGTGCTAGGCTGCAGACCGATCAGGATGACGATCAAGCCCTGATCCAGGCGCAGCAGCGCAAGTACCGGCGCCTGCTCGCGATGTTGGATGCGAGGCCCGGCCAGCACATTCTCGAGATCGGCTGCGGTTGGGGCGCCATGGCGCAAGCAGCCGCCGAGCGCGGGCTCAAGCTGACCGGCATCACCCTCTCTGAAGAACAGCTGAGATGGGCGCAGGCACGGTTCAAGGACAGCCCGCTAGCGCCCCAGGTTGAGCTTCGGCTGCAGGACTACCGCGACGTCAGCGAGACCTTCGATCACATCGTCTCGATCGAGATGTTCGAAGCGGTCGGCGAGGACTATTGGCCCATCTACATGGAGACACTGCGCGAGCGCCTACGCCCAGGCGGTACTGCAGCGCTGCAGGTCATTACCATCTCCGATGACATCTTCGATGACTACAAGGCGAGTCCGGATTTCATTCAGCACTACATCTTCCCAGGCGGCATGCTGCCGACGGTAGGTCGCTTCGACGCTGCCGCCCGGGCGGCCGGTCTGGAGATCGCTGAGCGCAGCTTCTACGGCAAGGACTATGCGCGCACCTTGCAGGCCTGGCATCGGCGCTTCCTCGAGCGCGAGCCCGAGGTGCGGGCGCTCGGCTATGACGAACGGTTCATCCGTATGTGGCGCTACTACCTCTCGTACTGCGAGGCCGGCTTTCTCGATGACCGTATCGATGTGATGCAGGTAGCCCTGAAGCAGCAGACCTGCTCCCCGGACTGACTTGGCGGGCGTGCCCCGGGCGACACGCGCTGGATGAGCCGACCAATCTCGGTCAGGAGATCATCGCTCGTCTTCTTCAAGACCTGCACCCGGTCCGGTATGGCCAGAGACTGGTCGGCTCGGATGCGCGCGAGGAGATCGGCGGCGACGGCCTGGAGCCGCTCGTACTTGCTCCCAATCGGGCGAAACTCGGCAAAGGTCTTGTATCGGCGCCGACCGAGACCGGCGTACCAGCGACCGAAATCGACATCGTCCGGCTTCAGCTCGGCGATCGCCGCGCTATCGCCATGCTCCACGGTCTCGATAAATCGGTGCAACCAGCAGCGGTGATTCTGCGCCGCCAGCATGAGCGGCAGATCATCGCGCTCAACCGGACCATCAACCTCGCTCCAGGAATGCTCCATCGACCAGCGTGCGATCCACTTGGGCAGCTGCGCCGCGGGCATGGGTCGGGCGATCCCATAGCCCTGACCGAAGGGGCAGCCGAGCCAGGTCAGCATAGCCGCATGTGCGAGCGTCTCGACGCCCTCGGCAATGACTGGACGATTGAACGCATGCGACAACTGTACGACGCTCTCGACAATCTCCTTGTCTCCAGTATCGTGCAGCATGTCGCGCACAAAGCTCTGGTCGATCTTGAGCAGATCGACCGGTAAGGCGCGAAAGTACGCCAACGACGAATAGCCTGTGCCGAAGTCATCGAGCGCGAACCGGACCCCGAGCTCGCGACAGCGCGCCAGCACACGTTGCGCCTGGTCAAAATCACTGAGTGTGGCCGTCTCCAGGATCTCGAGCTCCAGGTCTTCGCCGGCCACGCCCGGATGAGCCTTCAAGCGCGTCTCGAGGTTGGTTGCAAAATCCGGCCGCAACAGGTGCCGCGCGCCGATATTGACACTGATCGGCAGATGCCTCCCTTCACTAGCCCAGGCCTCCAACTGGCGCAAGACGGACTCGATCACCCACTCGTCGAGCTTGACCTCAAGCTCAGTCCCTTCAATATCGGGTAGGAAGGCTCCCGGCAGCAGTAGACCTTGCTCCGGATGCTGCCAGCGTACCAGGGCCTCGACGCCAATCACCTCGCGGCTGACCATATCGACCTGAGGCTGGAAGTGCAAAATCAGCTCGTTGTCTGCGACTGCTCGGCCGATCCGCTCCAACTTTTCCCGTCGAGCCTGCAGCAGATGGTCTTGCTGAGCATCGTAGAGATGATAGGTGTTCTTTCCGCCCTCCTTGGCCTGGTACATGGCCTGATCGGCATGCCGAAGCAGGGTGTCGGGGTCGGCAATGTCGGGCGGCGAAAGGGTGACACCGATGCTCGCAGAGAGGCTATGCACTAGGTCGCCGATCCTGATCGGCTCACTCACCGCGTCGAGAACGCGGGTCAGCAGACCGAAACAGTCATCCGGCTTTTCGAGATCAGTCAACAGCAACACGAATTCATCGCCGCCGAGACGGGCGACGGTGTCCTCGCC
>NZ_JBUDPI010000226.1:0-6457 GCF_054919635.1 Halochromatium sp.
TCTGCTGCTACGGCTCAAGCGCAAGTTCGCACCGGGCGGCATGCTGCATATCGGGCAGGGCAAGTGGTATCCGGGCGAGCAGCTGCCGCGCTGGGCGCTGTCTTGCTACTGGCGTAAAGACGGCGCGCCTGTCTGGCAGGATGAGACGCTGATGGGCGATGAGCGCCATGACCGCGGCCAGGGGCCGGAGGAGGCCGCGCGTTTCATCCGCACGCTGGCGACCAAGCTGGGTGTCGATCCGGACCATGCGCAGCCCGCCCATGAGGACGTCTTCTATTACCTTTGGCGCGAGTCGCGGTTGCCGGCCAACGTCGATCCGCTCGACAGCAAGCTCAAGGACCCGATCGAGCGTGCCCGGCTGGCGCGGGTCTTCAGCCAGGATCTGGATCGCGTCGCCGGCTATGCGCTGCCGCTGCGTTGGGCGGGGCTGACGCCGGCGCCGTTGGGGTCGGATGGCACAGCCAAGTCCGGCTGGGTCAGCGGGCGCTGGACGCTGCGCGATGGCAATCTGTTCCTGATTCCGGGTGATTCGCCGATGGGCTATCGGCTGCCATTGGATGCTTTGCCCTATGTGCCCGATGCCGAGCTGGACACGCACCCGGCGCGCGATCCCTTCGAGCCCGTCGCGCCGCTGGCGTCACCGCGCCGAGCGAGCAACCACGAGGGGACTCCGCATGCGGCCTATGACGAGATCGCGCAGCGCTACAGCCGCCTGGTGGAGCCGAGTCAGCTGCGCCAGCCGATCAACGAGCAAGGGCTGCAGCCCGATGAGATTGCGCGTCGCCATGGCCGCGATGCGCCGGTTGAGGATCATCGCCAACCGCTTGCCGAGCAGGCCTCGCTGCCTGATGACTACCCGGCCGAGCTGGTGCGCACCGCGCTCTGCATCGAGCCGCGCGAGGGTCGGCTGTACTGCTTCATGCCACCGCTGACCCATCTCGAGCACTGGCTGGAGCTGGTCGCCGCGCTTGAGGCGACCGCCGCCGCGACCGATCAGCGCATCATCATCGAGGGCTACGAGCCGCCGCGCGATGCGCGCCTGCAGAAGCTGGCGGTGACGCCGGACCCGGGCGTGATCGAGGTCAACGTGCATCCGGCAAGCTACTGGGACGACCTGGTGCGCGATACCCAGATCCTCTACGAAGAGGCGCGCCAGACCCGGCTCGGCACCGAGAAGTTCATGCTCGACGGCCGCCATACCGGCACCGGCGGCGGCAACCATGTGACCCTGGGCGGGCCGACGCCGGCCGACAGTCCGCTGCTGCGCAAGCCGGATCTGATCCAGAGCCTGATCACCTATTGGCAGCATCATCCGAGCCTGTCGTATCTGTTCTCCGGCACCTTCATTGGCCCGACCAGCCAGGCGCCGCGGGTTGATGAGGCGCGCGACGACAGCCTCTATGAGCTGGGCATCGCCTTCCAGCAGATGCCGGCCGGGCAGGTGACCCAGCCCTGGATCGTCGACCGGGTGCTGCGCAATCTGCTGGTGGATGTGACCGGCAATACCCATCGCACCGAGTTCTGCATCGACAAGCTCTACTCGCCCGATTCGGCCAGCGGCCGGCAGGGTCTGGTCGAGTTTCGCGCCTTCGAGATGCCGCCGCATGCGCGCATGAGCCTGGCGCAGATGCTCTTGTTGCGGGCGCTGGTCGCGCGCTTCTGGAGGCAGCCCTACACCCGCGCGCCTATCCGCTGGGGCACCGAGCTGCATGATCGCTTCCTGTTGCCGCATTTCGTGCGGCAAGATTTCGAGGATGTGATCTGCGATCTGCAGCGCGCCGTCTATCCATTCGAGTCGGCCTGGTTCGATCCCTTCTTCGAGTTCCGTTTCCCGCACTATGGCGATCTGGTCACCGCCAATGGCATCCGGCTCGAGCTGCGCGGCGCGATCGAGCCTTGGCATGTCCTGGGCGAGGAGGTGACCGCGCAGGGCACGGCCCGGTTTGTCGATTCAGCGGTGGAGCGGATGCAGATCAAGGTCAACGGCCTTACCGACAGCCGTCATGTCGTCAGCTGCAATGGCCGACGTCTGCCGCTACGTCCGACTGGACGCAAGGGCGAGTACGTCGCTGGCGTGCGGTTCAAGGCCTGGAGCCCGCCCTCGGGACTGCATCCGATGATCCCGGCGCAGGACCCGCTGATCTTCGATGTGGTCGATCTCTGGAATCGGGCCAGCCTTGGTGGCTGCAGCTACCATGTCTCGCATCCGGGTGGGCGCGCCGAGGAGCGCTTCCCGGTCAACAGCTACGAGGCCGAGAGCCGACGCATCGCGCGCTTTCGGCACATGGGGCATACACCGGGGGATATTGTTCCGCCGCCCGAGGAGCCGGCCGGCGAGCATCCGTACACCTTGGATCTGCGGTGGATGCCGGGTTGTTTGTGAGACGTCCTCCGCAACGCGGCAGGTCGGCTTGGCGATCTGTCCACTGCTAATCCATGCCAGCTTGTCCGAGGCCCGATGAAGAGAAGGGATAGCGCTTGAGGTTGTCGATCATCATCCCGACGCGGCGGTTTACTGATCAGCTTGCGGTGCGCATCGAGGCGCATCGCCAACTGTTCCCGGCGGCTGAGATCATCGTCGTCGAGCCCGCTGATCGACCTGATCAGCCTGCTGGGCAGGTTAGCAGCGGAAGTGCCAGCATGCGTATCGATAGCGGCGTTGATTCAACCGTTGCTCATGGTATCCAGCGGCTGCGTGCACCGCGTGGGCGCGGAACCCAGTGCAATGCGGGCGCCGCGCGCGCGAAAGAGCCGTTGCTGCTCTTCCTGCACGATGACACCGCGTTGCCACCCGAGGCGCCAGGCGTGGTGAGCAACGCCTTTGCCGATCCCAGGACGCAGATTGCCTGTTTCCGGCTGCGCTTCGATCACGCGCACTGGCTGCTCAGCACCTATGCCTTCTTCTCACGCTTCGACAGCTCGCTGACCAGTTTCGGCGATCAAGGCATCCTGATCCGGCGCTCCTTCTTCGCTGCGATTGGTGGCTTTCCGGACTGGCCGCTGTTCGAGGATGTTGACCTGCTCAGTCGTGCACGCCGGCGCACCCGCAAGCGGATCAAAAAGCTGCCCGCAGCAGTCACAACCTCAGCGGTACGTTTTCTGGAAAACGGTATCCTGCGCCAGCAGCTTCTGAATGCGGAGCTGATGCTACGCTTCTCCCTCGGGGCCTCACCGGAAGCGCTGCGGCGCCGCTATGAGACGCGGCGTGGATTAGGCGATTCAGCCGGGGTTGATCCATGAAACCGAGAGTCTATGTCGAAACCTCTGTTGTCAGCTACCTTACTGCCTGGCATAGCCGTGATCTGGTGGTCGCGGGCAACCAGGAGACGACGCGTGAATTGTGGGAACGGCGCGACGAGTTTGAGCTGTTTATCTCGCGGTTCGTTCTTGAGGAAGCTTCAGCCGGCGATCCTGGAGGTGCGCAACGGCGTCTGAGCGTCCTCGATGGGCTCCCTGAAATCGATATCACCGGTGAGGTTGAGCACCTGGCTGAGACCTTGTTAAGCCGAGTCGCTTTGCCGCCAACGGCTAAGCTCGATGCTTTGCATATTGCCTTGGCCGCCATTGGTGGGATGGATTACCTGCTCACCTGGAACTGTGCGCATATCGCGAATCCGGCGCTTCGTCGACCCATGAGCTTGACCATACAGGCCCTTGGATATGAGCCACCGATCATCTGCACACCGCTGGAGCTACTGGAGGTTTGACCGTGTCAACCAACCCGATCCTCGCTGAGCTGCACGCCATTCGCCACGAGTACGCCGAGCGCTTTAACCAAGACCTGCACGCCATCTGTGTCGATGCACGCCGCAAGCAGGGCCAGCAGGGGCGGCTCGTCGTTTCGCCAACGCCGACATCGGTCGTCGCTTGTCGGCCCCAACGAGATGACCAATCCGTTGATGTCCGCTCTGCGGCTGAGCGCGGATGATCAGGTTGAGCGATTAAGATGACCCCAGACCTGATCATTGGCCTGATTGTGCTGACGCTGCTGCTGGTGCTGGAAGGCACCATACCCTTCTACCTGGGGCGCGAGCAGCGCCTGCGCCATGGGTTGCGCAACGGCACGCTGGCCGCACTGAACGGTGCCATTGGCGCGCTGCTGGCACCACTACTGATGGGTGCGATGGCCTTCGCCGAGCAGCACGGCATTGGTCTGCTGCACTGGCTGCCGCTTGATGGTCCGCTGTTCGATGGCGGGTCGTTCCATGGCCTGCTCGGTGCGGCGCTGACGCTGGCGCTGGCGGTTCTGCTATTCGACCTCTGGATGTATGCCTGGCATCGAGCCAACCATGAGATCCCCATCCTCTGGCGCTTCCATCAGGTCCACCATACCGATCCGGCGATGGATGCGACCACCGCCTTGCGCTTCCATCCAGGTGAGCTGCTGATCTCGTCGTTGTTGAATCCGCTCGTGGTCTTGGCGCTAGGCATGGGGCTGACACAGCTGATCCTGTACAAGTCGGTGATGCTGGCGATCATCCTGTTCCATCACAGCAATGTGCGGGTGCCGAGCCACTGGGATGCGCGGCTGCGCTGGCTGATCGTGCCGCCCTCGATGCATCGGGTGCATCACTCGCGGATTGCGCGCGAGACCAACTCTAACTACGGCACGGTGTTCTCGTTCTGGGATCGGCTGTTCGGCAGCTTTCGACTTCGCCCGAATCCGCAACAGATCGTCTTTGGCACCGGTCATCATGATGAGCCAGCTTGGCAGACCTTGCCGCGCCTGCTGCGCCTGCCGTTGGCGCCGACACGCATACCGACGCAATACACCCAGCAAGGCGCTGCGCTCGGAGCCGCGAACCATGTCCAGCGATGAGCTGATCTTCGTCTATAACGCCGATACCGGGCTCTTCAATCAACTGGCCGATGCCGCCCATAAGGCATTTTCGCCCGACACCTACGCCTGCAATCTGTGTCGGGTGACCTACGGCTTACTGACCGAGAAGAAGGCCTGGCGGGATTTTGTCGCTAGCCTCGGCGTGCAGACCAGCTTCCTGCATCGCAATGAGATGCGAGCCCGGTTCCCGGAGCTGGACATTGCGCTGCCCGCGGTGCTGTCGCACTCTGCGGGCGGCGAGCCGCGCGTTTGCATCGACGCCGAGACCCTGAACCGCTGTGAGTCGGTCGAGGCATTGAGCGAGCTGGTGCGCGATGCCTGTCTCAGCCACTAAATAAACGCTTCATCGTCCGCGGTGGCGATGCGCGCTGTCCGTTAGCCGCATTGATCGCTGTCCAAGATTGACCCGTCCCATTGGAATGAGGTACTCGCATCTGATGCGCTGAATTCTTTGAAGGTGGTCAGAATACGCCAGCACCTCCGGTGGAGTTGGCCGATGCCTGATGCACGACACGATGCACAAAGCGCAGCTTCTCGATGGCCGGCGACGCCAGCACGAAAGGATAGGCGTGCTCATGGCCGATGCTGCGATTCAGGCTATTGAGGGCCAGAGTCAGCGGTAGCCAGTGCTGAAGGATGCTCTCGAACGACATCGGCCGATAGGCATCGAACCCGTGATCGACATCCAGTGAGTCATTGTTGCCGGCGCGCGGGCGGATGCTGAGCCCAAACTGATAGGCGGTTTCCAGTGCATCGACCATCAGCAGATAATGGGCCCAGCTCTCGGCCCAGTCTTCCCAAGGGTGCATGCTGGCATAGGCGCTGATGAAGTGCTCATGCCAGTCGGTCGGTGGTCCGTTCTGGTAGTGCTGCTCGAGCGCCTGCGCATAGTCACGAGACTCATCACCGAACAGCGCCCGAAAGGGTGTCAGCCAGTCGCTGTCGCGGATCAGACGGTCCCAATAGTAGTGGCCCGACTCATGTCGGAAGTGGCCGAGGATGGTTCGATAGGGCTCGTCCATCTGCTCGCGCATCCGCTCGCGCTCGGCCGGATCGGCCTCGGCGAGATTGATCGTGATCAGACCTTGCGCATGCCCTGTCATCACCTTATTGCGTTCGCTGAAACTGGCAGGGGCGTCGGCAAGGAACGCAAACTCGAGGCCGGTCGGGTCGGCTCGGCGCGGCACCACCGGTAGGCCAAGCTGGAGCATCGCGTAGATCAGGCGCCGTTTCTCGGTCTCCAGCGCGCGCCAGCGCTGGTGATTGCCAGCCACCGAGAGATCCGGGATGGTGCCGTTGAGGGCACAGGCGACACAGAAGGCCTGGTCGCTGTCGGCCTCGACCATCCAGTTACAGACCTCATGCTCGGCATTGTTGTGGCAGCGCCGATACCGGCCCTGTTCGCCCACCGGTTTCCAGATCCCCTTACCGATCTCCTCGAGTGGCACTAGACGCAGCTGATCCGGCAGGAAGCCGAGCGGCAGGTCGCATTCGGTGCAGCTGACATTCTCGAAGTAGAGGATGTTGCCGCACTGTGTGCAGCTAAAGAGTTTCATGCTGATCCTAGAGTGGCTCAGGCAATGCCTGATGGGTGACCGATCGGTGAACGGCCAAGGC
>NZ_JBUDPI010000227.1:0-6432 GCF_054919635.1 Halochromatium sp.
CTCGAGGCGGGAGCCGGCCTCAACATCGCCGAGGTGTTGGAGATGACGGTGGCGGAAGCGCTCGCGACCTGTCCCGATCAACGCGATCTGCAGCGATCATTGCAGCCCCTGGTCGATGTCGGTCTCGATTACCTGCGCCTTGGCCAGCCTGTGCCAACCCTCTCCGGCGGCGAGGCACAACGGCTCAAGTTGGCCGGCCACCTGGCCAAGACCGCCCGTCGCAAGCCGAAGCGCCCCCGACAGCAGGGGGACGAGAACCGATCGGGCCTCCTCTTCCTGTTCGACGAGCCAACCACCGGGCTGCATTTCGCCGATATCGCGACCCTGCTCGGTGCCTTCCAGCGTCTGCTCGAGGCTGGCCATTCGCTGCTGGTCATCGAGCACAACCTCGACCTGATGCTGGCCGCCGACTGGATCATCGATCTCGGACCTGAGGGCGGAGACGGCGGCGGCGAGGTCGTCGGCTGTGGTACCCCACGCATGATCGCGGCGCTTCCTGAGAGCCACACCGGCCGCGCGCTGCGCGCCGCAATGACGCCGAGCCCGACCCCGAGTCCAACACCGAGCGCGCACGCCGCCGCCGAGCCATCGTCCAGCTACCTGGCCAAGCTGGCCAACGCGACCCAACCGGAAGGCGCGATCCTGATCCGTCATGCGCGCGAGCACAATCTCAAGGATCTGACCCTGTCGATCCCGCGCGATCGGTTCGTCGTGATCACCGGCGTCTCGGGCAGCGGCAAGAGCACCCTCGCCTTCGACATCCTGTTCGCCGAAGGCCAGCGCCGCTATCTGGAGTCGTTGAACGCCTACGCGCGGCAATTCGTCCAGCCAGCGGCCCGCGCCGATGTGGATGCCATCTTCGGTATCCCGCCGACGGTCGCGATCGAGCAACGCAGCAGCCGCGGCGGGCGCAAGAGCACGGTCGGCACCGCCACCGAGATCCATCATTTCCTGCGCCTGCTCTACGTGAAGCTTGGCGTCCAGCACTGTCCCCAGTGTCAGATACCCATCGAGCCCCAAGGCCGCACCGAGATCCTGCAACGCATCAGCGAGGCCTTCCTCGGCCAGCAGGTCCTGCTGCTCGCGCCCTTGGTGATCGCGCGCAAGGGCACCTATGCCGAGCTCGCCGATTGGGCCAAGCGCCGCGGTGCCGAGCAGCTCTATGTCGATGGTCAGCTCGAGCCCGTCGAGCCCTGGCCCAAGCTCGATCGATTCCGCGATCACTGGATCGATCTCCCCTTCGAGCCCATTGCGATCAACGGCGCCGCCGACGGCCAGCTCTCCGAGCAGCTCGATCAGGCGCTCGGCATCGGCAAGGGGCTGGTGCGGGTTCTGAGCGGCCAGGCAGCGCCGCGTACCTATTCGATCCAGCGTACCTGCCCTGGTTGTGGCGCGGGCTTCGATGAGCCCGATCCGCGGTTGTTCTCCTACAACTCCAAGCACGGCTGGTGCCCGGCCTGCTTCGGTACCGGTCTCAAGCTGACCGGCTTCGACGCCGAGCAGACGGGGGAAGAGGCTCAATGGCTCCATCGCGACAATGAGCAAGACAGCTCAGCGGCGCCCTGCCCGCGCTGCCAGGGCAGCCGGCTGCGCCCGGAGGCGCTGGCGGTGCGCTTTCGGGGGCATTCGATCGCTGAGCTGTCGGCGCTCAGCGTCACCGATGCCAGCAGGCTATTCGCCGAGCTGACCCTGAGCGAGCGTGAGGCCGCCATCGGACGAGACCTGCTCGCCGAGCTAGGCTCCCGGCTCGGCTTTCTCGATCGCCTCGGCCTTGGCTATCTGAGCCTGGATCGCGGCGCACCGACCCTCTCCGGCGGCGAGGCACAGCGCATCCGGCTCGCGGCGCAGCTCGGCTCCAACCTGCGCGGCGTCTGCTATGTGCTCGACGAGCCGAGCATTGGCCTGCATGCACGCGAAAACCAGCGGCTGATCGCAACCCTGGGCGAGCTCAAGGACAAAGGCAACAGTCTGATCGTGGTCGAGCACGATGCCGAGACCATGCGATGCGCCGACGAGATCATCGACCTCGGGCCCGGTGCTGGCATCCATGGCGGGACCATCGTCGCCCGTGGCACTGCCCAGTCCCTCGCGGCGAATCCGGCTTCACTGACCGGACGTTATCTCGCACGAGGTGTGATTGGATCAGTGGCTGAGCAGGCCCAGGCCCTGGAGCCAGGCCAGGACTCGGTTGCCGAGCCCAGCCACTGGCTTCGCATCGAAGCGGCCTCGCTGCACAACCTGCAACGGCTCGACCTCTCCATCCCGCTCGCGCGACTGGTCTGTGTTACCGGTGTCTCCGGGTCGGGGAAGTCGACCCTGGTGCGCGACGTGCTGGGCGCCTCGCTCAAGGCCTTACTCAGCAATGCCCAAGGCGACAACCGCGGCACGCGCAGCCATCCCAGCAGCCGTCAGACCCGCAAGACCCTGACCGCTCATCTTCGCGGCTGCAGCGGCTTACACGGCTGGCAGGATCTGAGCCGCGTGCTCGAGGTCGATCAGACGCCGATCGGCAAGACCCCGCGCTCCTGTCCGGCGACCTACATCGGCATCTGGGATCGCATCCGCCGGTTGTTCGCCGCCGCGCCCGAGGCTCGCATGCTCGGCTGGGGACCCGGCCGATTCTCCTTCAATACCGGCGGCGGACGCTGCCCCGCCTGCGAAGGCCAGGGGGTGCAACGGCTCGAGATGAGCTTCCTGCCCGATGTGAAGCTCCCTTGCGAGGTCTGCGAGGGCAGCCGTTTCAACGCCGAGACGCGACGCATCCAGTACCTGGGCAAGGACATCGGCGCCGTCCTGGCGATGAGCGTCGATGAGGCCACGGAGCTGTTCCACGCCCACCCAAGCATCCGTCATCCGCTGGGATTGCTGCAGGCGGTCGGGCTCGGCTATCTCGCGCTGGGCCAAGCCAGCCCGACGCTCTCCGGCGGCGAGGCGCAGCGCCTTAAGCTGGTCACCGAGCTCGCCAAGGCCCGGCCCACGGCCGAAGGCCCGAGCAACCGCCCCACCCTGTATCTGCTCGACGAGCCGACCGTCGGCCTGCACATGGCCGATACCGAGCGACTGATCGGCGTGCTTCGACGCCTGGTGGCGGCGGGTCATTCGGTGCTCGTGATCGAGCACGATCTGGACGTGATCGCAGCTGCTGATTGGGTCATCGACCTTGGTCCCGAGGCCGGCATCGCGGGCGGACGGTTGATCGCCCAAGGTCATCCGACTGAGCTGATCACGCAGGGCGCCGGTTACACGGCCGAGGCGCTGCGTCAGTACGCGGCGGCCTGAGCGGGCTCGGGCTCGTCGGGCTCGGACTCGGGCCGATCAGAGATCGATGCTCAGGTTCTGCTCATGCGCCTTGCGCTTCAAGGCCTGGCGCCGCGATGGCAGCCAGACGGTCGGCTCGACCAGTCCGCGCCAGCCCCAGCGCAGCCAGTCTAGCAGCCGCCAAGCGAGCCAGAGCGCCCAGGCCAGCATCAGCAACCGATAGATCCAGATCGGTGCCGAGATCACCGTCACCGGCACGGTTTGCTCGCCGTTTCGGTCCAAGTACCAGCGCAGATCGGTCGCGCTCGAGCCGTTCCCAGCGACCTGCATCGATGGACTGCCGAGCAGCCCCTGTTGGACGGCTGCCAAGAGCGCAATCAATGCGACGATCGTCAGGAGGACCAACGCGACCTGGGTCAGGTTGAACCGCCAAGGGGCGATGTCGGCGCTGAGTCGCCGGCGTGCGCCAAGCGCAAGCAGCCAGAGCACCACCAATGCCCCGACCCAGATCGAGACCTGGCTGAGACCGATGCCGAGCAGCAGCCAGTCACCAAAGCCAAGCGGTGTCAAACGCGAGCGAGCCATCAGCAGCGCCGTGACGGCGATCACCAGCAGCAGCCCCCAGAACTGCACCGCCGGACCAATCCCGGGTCCGGCGGTCCATAGTAGCCAGCGATCGGTCCCAAGCCGTACCTCTGTCTCTGCGTTCACGCCGGCAACCCCGATCCTCACAGGTGCTGGCCGATAGACCCAGTCGAGCCCCGCTGGCGCGCGCCAGTCAAGCTCGATCCTCTGCGTGCCCGGCGTCAGTGCCAGGTCGATGGCACTGCCCTGGCGCGGCAATGGCCATTGCTGGCCCTGGACAATCAACCGCGTCGGCTCAGCGCCCTCGGGCAGCTGCAATGGGTGGCGGCCGCCCTGACTGCTGCGCAGGCGCAAACGCAGCTGGGCCTGGGTCCATTGGCGACCGGGCTGGAGCTGATAATGGCTGTGATCCAGGGTCAGCGTTGAGCCGGCGACCGGGCGCGGCCGCGATAGGCTCAGGTGCAAGACCTCACCCGGCCAGGGTCGGTAGGTTGGCAACGAGGCAGCGACACGCGAGCCTGGCTGAACCGCCGGCACACCCTCGGCACTGAGATGCCAGATCGGGCTTACCTGAAGGCGCCATTCCTCGGTGAGGCGCGGATCGGTCGCGGCGCTTAGCGCAAGCTGATCGACCGGACGCAGCACGGAGCTCCAGCGCATCCGTGCTCGCTCCGGCGGAAGCGAGACCAGAACCCCCGCCGCGTTGACTTGGGCCCCAGCGGTCGTCACCGATTCCCCGGGGATCAAGGGCACCCGCAGGGTCACCGACTGGCCCAGCGGGGAGAGTCGCTCGACCTCGGTCATCAGGACCCAATCCAGACCGAAGCGCAGTGTTCGCGTAACCTTCAGCAGCGGTGGCAAGGCCATCTCGGTCTCCGCCGCATCTGAGAATGGCCCTGAGGATGGCCCTGAAAATGACCCGGAGACTGGCTCTGACTGCACCCCTTGAGTCGGGCTGAGGGCCGGTACTCCAGCTGCGCCGGCTTCCCGGATCAGGCGCAGTTGATCACCAGGGACACCATCGACGCCAACGCCTTCCAGCCGCCAGACCGGATCGAGACGCGTCTCCACCAGGCGCGGGCGCAGCGGCAAGGGAATCTCGATCTGCTCGACCCCAGCCAAGGGACCGGATAGCAGCAGGAGGTGGCGACCACTCGGCACCGGCGCGGCAAGACCGCCGTCCTCAAGGCTCAGCAACCGATCCAAGGGCTCACCATCAAGCGTCACCCGTTCCGGCGACCAACCGCTGCGGGCGCCGGGCACTGGCAAGGCAACCGCTGCCGCGGCATCCACGGCCAAGAGCAAACGTAGCTGGCTCGCCGATGCGTCAAGCACGAGCTGGGCGATCTCGGCACAGCGCGGCACGCAATCGGGCGGCTCCAGCAGTCGCGCTCGGAGCTGTTCCAGCAGCGCTGGTGGCGGCATACTGTTCATCGGCAATCCAGGATCGGGCCAGACGCTGGGCACCGATTCGGGCCCTGGATCAGACGCCAACTCGACTCCCGATGTCGACGAGGATGCCGCAAGCGTCGCGCTGGGCGCGAGCCAACCGCTGGCGATCAGCCCAAACCCAGCGACGACAAGGAGAGAGACCTTGTCAGATCTGGGTCGCGTTGGCAGCAGATCGGCGAGGCGAAGCCCTAGCAAGGGCACCAACAACAGCGTGACGACCGCCAGGACGAGCGAGGCCGAAGCGGGCAGCAGCCAGAGCTGTAAGCGATGCGCTGGCGGCATCGGTCCCGTCCAGCTGAGCTCGAAACGGCGCCAGGTCCAATCCGGCACCCCGGCACCGGTCTGCAACTGCGCGCTCGGGTCCAGTCTGGGCAACGGCCTTGGCACTGAAGCGGCGCCCGTCCCCATCCGTGTCCCGGTCCCAGCCCGACCCTCGGCTGCGCGCTGCTTGCTCACTGCGGTCTCATCGACAACTGGAGCTGGTGCGGACTGAGGCAGCGCACTCAGCTCGACGTCGGCGAGCCCATCAGCGGTGCCCCGTCCAAGCGCCTGTTCCCCAACCAAGCCAGGAACGGACTGTTCCAGCTGCGGAAACAATCCAGCGCGCATTTCGTTGACCATAAAGGGGATCGCAATCAAGGCCAACGTCAGCAGCGCGAGCTGGTAGTAGAGTCGCACCGCGCTACGGAGCCAGCCTGGAATGCGCGGCGCCTCGGAGCCCGGGGCATTGACCGGCACCTTCGGCAACAGCCGCAGCAAGGCGGCGGCCGCGATCAGGTTCAGCCAAGCCAAACGCGGCGCACCGGGCGCCTGCCAGGTCAGGATCAGCGTCACGAGTGCCAGTAGCCCCCAAGGCCAACCCCAGATGCGCGCCACGGCGAGGGCGGCGATCAGCACGAGAAAGATGTCCAGCAGCGTCCAACGCGCGAGCCAGCTGTCGGGCAGATTATCGACACCGGCCACGGCGAGCAGATCCCATCCCGGCGGTAGCTCGAGCTGCATACCGACGCGCCTCAAGGGCAGGGCCCAGCCTGATCCTGGAACATCGAGCTGCCATCCAACTGGGCCAGTCTCGATGCGCGCATCGGCCGTCAGCTCGAGCTGCCCCCCACGCACCTCAACCCCTTCGCGCTCGTC
>NZ_JBUDPI010000228.1:0-6408 GCF_054919635.1 Halochromatium sp.
CGTGACTCGAACGTGATGCTCGACAGGAGGTCGCCTCTCGCAAAGATCACGTGCGCAGCGGCGAGGGTAGCGTGTCCGCAAAGGTCCACTTCCTTTTTGGGCGTGAACCAGCGCAAGCTGTAGTGGCCGTCGCCACCCACGTAGAATGCCGTCTCCGCAAGATTGTTCTCCCCGGCGATTGACTGCATCAAGGTATCGGGCAGCCATTTCTCCAACGGACACACGGCCGCGGGGTTGCCTTCGAACGGTGCCTCTGCGAACGCATCAAGTTGATAGATCGGTAGTTTCATATCTTTGCCAACAGTTGAGTAGACAGAATGTCGGTCGGGCGTGCTAGACAGATTCTACCCTAGCGGTGTTAGGCAGAATCTGCCTAGCTCCCCGTGAACAGGCCCACAAAAAAGATTCGCACACACGAATACCCCGTTAGGAACTGCAGCTGCAAAACGGGTGTCGTTGTTGGTGATATGCGGAAATCCGACTGGTCCCCAACGGGTAGCAGCGTCGATACGTCCACGTTTGTTGGCGATCCCCTAGCATTCTCCTAATCCAGAGCCCCGGGGGCGCGTGCAGCGCCTCCCTAAGCATAGCGGACATGACAGTCAGAAATAGGCGTAAAAGGGCGCTTTGCCCTTCGTGACGATTAGAAGTTGATCTCGGTCACGATTTGCGGATCGATCTGGGTGAGTCGGTGGCGGACTTAGCCAATCGCGGTCATTGGCGAGCGCGCGCTGGCGCTGGTCCACGACGGGGATGATGATCTCCATCGCCAGGCTCAGCGAATAGCAGACCTCCTTTTGGATAGGACCCGGAATACCGATTGACGAAGCAGGTCCGTTCACCGCCGGACGTCCTGTTGGTGCTTGTGCCGATCGCGATTCTGCGGGAAGCTTCAAGTCATCGTTCCACCCTGGTCGTCGGCGAAGCCCACTCTCTGGAGTCTATGGCTGCCGAGACCGGTCGATGCCTGCCACCGGGAGGACATGAGCGTTGTCGATGCGTTGCCCCTGCGGCTCCGGGCGGAGCCTTGCCGGCTGTTGCGGTCGGTTCTTGGCTGGAACTGCCCTGCCGCCAACCGCCGAAGCGCTGATGCGCTCGCGCTATACCGCCTTTGCTGTCGGAGACTTCGACTATCTGCGCCGCAGCTGGCACTCCAGCACCCGACCCACCGAACTCGCGTCGGACCCGGCGCCGACCTGGCTCGGCCTCAAGATTTTGACCACCGAGGCAGGTGGTCCCGAGGCGACCGAAGGCCGGGTGGAGTTCGTCGCGCGCTACCGGCTCGGCGGGCGCGCGTTCCGGCTGCATGAGCGTAGCCGCTTTCTCCGTGAGGATGGGGCCTGGCGCTATGTCGACGGCGTATTGGACCCGGACTGACCCCTAGGGCTTGAACCTCTCAGTCGAGCTCTGGGACAGTGGCGCGCTGAAGCCGCGCGGAGTCGAGGTGGTCCTACTCGATCGCTTCGCAGACCGCGCCATGGTGTTCGGGTTGACGGGCTTTGAATGGCCGTCACACCGTCGGCAGTTGTTCACGCACATAGGCTCGGCCCATGGCCAGCTCCTCTTGCGACAGCGCGCAACCAGGACCCATCGGACAGATGGCGTCAGGATACGCAAAGTTCAGCTGCGGCACGGTCGCGGAGAGAAAGACAAGGCAACCAGTTCGCGCTGCGCCCCGGTGATCGGCTGCCTATGCTGCTGCACGCAGATCAGCCAGGCACTGGACAGACTGCCCTTGCCTGACCCCGGCCGCTCATCAATACACACTGCTCTGGCTGATCGGCGCGAAGAGACTCCAGCAAGCGTAGTGGCTGAACGTGCGCGTCCGGGTATTCGTGGGTTGGGCCAGCTCGACTCGCCTCAGCCTGCTCACCTCAGAAGAAGGTCTTCCGCTTCGGTTTCTCGGGCCTGTCACCTTTGACCAGTTGCGGACGGCGCGGCTCTGATGCAGGCAACGTCGCCGGGCGATCCTGGTCGAAATCGGGTGCGGTCGCCCCGCCATCCCGCATGGCATCGTAGAGTTTGCTCCGAAGCTGTGGGATCAGCTTGCTCGTCAGGTCCTCAAGTAGCTCGCGGTCGTGCCAACTCATCTTCTTGAACGACTGGAGGCCGCTCTTTTCAGCAATCTCGCGAGCGCGTGGGCTGACCTCTTCCCACATCATGCGCAAGTCGTCCGCTCGGTCGCGCAACAGCAGCTCTCGATCGTTCAGCTTTTCAAAGATCTGGTCGAAACGAGCAATCAAACGCCGTTTGCTCCGCGGGAGAATCAGGTATTCGATGACAATGAACGCCAGGACTGCGGCCAATACAATCCCTGGCAACGCCACAACCATGCCCGTGCCGACGGCGACGGCGCCCAGTCCGCCGAAGAGCAGCAACCAGACACCTCGCCACTGGGCGCGGGTCGATTTGAACTTGTCGGCAGCCTTGTCGATCACCATCGCGTGCATCCAGAGCCGCTCAGCATAGACTTGGAGCTGTGTGATCTGGTTGTCCATCCGCCGGGTCGGTACACGACGTAACTCAGCGATCAGGTCGTTGCGCGCCTTTTCAAAGTCTTCCATCGGCAGGCGCGACTTTGGCTTGTCGGCCAGCGGCACGAAGGTGTTATAGATCATCGGCAAGTCTTTGCGCGGGATGACCTTTCCTAGGTTCCAGCAGAGGGCCCCATAGGCCCGCGCGAAGTCGTGCAAGCTCTGGAACTGATCCACCTTATTTAAGATGATCAACATCTTGTGGTCGATGCCTGCCAGGGACTCGCGGAAGATTTGAAGTGTTTCGCCCGTCGTTCCAGGCTTATCTGGATCAAAGAACACCATCACCAGGTCGGCTCGTTCGGCAAACCAACGCACGACACCGGGAAAGTCAAAGCCCCGCCCGTTCTCGTTCTTGGCCTCATCGATCATGCCCGGGCTGTCGATCAGCGTCACCGTTTGCAAGAGCTCAGCGGGGCGCAGCTTCAGCCGCACATGCGAGACCAATTGGTCACCAAAGTGCCGGAGCCCCTCATAGGGTAGGTCCGGATTGCTGACGACAGTCGGTCCATCTCGCTCGCTCGCGGTCGCGCTATGCGTGATGATCGTGAACCCGTCATCCGTCGGAGCAACCCCCGTGTTCTGAACATCGTCGCCCAGGAGATGGTTCACAAACGTGGACTTGCCCGACGAGTGATTGCCCAAGAGCAAGACCTGCGGCGGCCGGCGCAACTCACCCACAGTGGGCGGACGTCGGAACAGGAACTGTTCTGCCAGCGGGTCGAGTGGGTCGTCGTAGTAGCCGCGGATCCGGTTCGCGAATTCTTCCATCACGTATTGCAAAGGACGTCCTCTTTTCGTCTTCTCGATGAGGGATAGGAAATCTAACCGACCCTGTGCATGCAAGTCGAGCTGGTTCGAGAGGCAACGAAGTTGGGAATGTCGCGCAAGACGCGGCGAGGCTCGAGGTGGCCAAGGTTGCAGGCAATTACCAGGTGCCCGTTGTGACCACCGGGGATGTGATCAGCAAGCTGAGGGTTCAATGCGCGCGCCAACCGGGGGCCTGTCGCGCGTGTTCTCGGCGGTGTTTTGGCTCGACGCAGGTCATCCTGCACATCGCGACCGAACCGAGCTTGGTTGAACCTCCTTTTGGCGAGGCCATGCACACCTACCCGGACAGCATTCCTCTGGGCATCTGCGATGTGCGGGACCTGGACGACTGGGGCCTAATGACGCGCGCGCGGATATAAGGCGGCGTTCGGTCTAGTAGGCCAGCGGCCTGTCCGGCCGCTCGCTGTACGTGATTGTGATCTCTCCCAGAACCGACCCGACTGACGAGTCAACGCGGGCATCGGCTCATCGGATCACGACCTGGTTGTCGATTAGCACCAACCGGTAGTACTTGCTGGCTTCCAACAGGTCGAGGTTCTCTAGCCGACTGACTGCCTCAACGGCCTGCTCCAGGCGGTCGTTCTCGAAGGTGCCCGAGGACGAGACCGCACCGTTGATACAGGGCTCAAGCTCTGGTGAGAGATCTGCACCATGGATCAGCGCAAGCTGGTGCTCGAGGCGCAGCTCGTCGATGACAGCCTGTTGCTCGGAGGCCGAGGCGAGGCTAGTGCTGAGCAGGGTGGCCGCAAGGGCTAGGATCGAAGTCGTGCGGAACATGAGGATGGCTCCAATAGTTGGTCAGTGACCATAAATAAGTTAACGCTAATATACCGATATGCCCTAACAAAATCAACCACGCTTGCAAAGGAGTGCAAATCGGTCAGCGCAAAACCTATCACCACCGCAGCACAACCTCGCGCTTGCCCCACTCACGAGCACGCTTGAGGTCGTTGCCCATGTAGATGTCGATCCGCCGTTTCCAGCGCTTGTTCATCTTGTCCCGGACACGATAGACGCCCGGTAGACCCTCGATCTTGACCTCGACGCCATTGGTCAGGCCGCGCTTGAGCAGATCACGGGAGACAGCGATCGCCTTTTCGCCGGGCGTGAGCTTGTTGTTCCAGGCGCCCATGTAGGGATCACCACTGGTCTCTGAGGCGCGCGAGGTGTAGGCCGTCGCTATGACCTCGAGACGGTGCGCGCGACTGAATACCAGATAACCGACGATGGCAAGGCTCAGCAGCATCAGCCCTGCAACCAGGCCAACCATCCAGAGACGGCGATTGAGACGGCGGTTGGACATCGTTGCGCTCTGTTCTTGAGGTGTCGTCATTGCATCTCCTGTATCGAGTCGTCACCACGAGGGCGGCCGTCACGGCGGTGGGATTCAACAATCCTCCGGCTCGGCGCGCGCAGCAAGACACTCAGCACCGCCCATCGCCACGTCACGACAGAGCTGAGGTCGCATCGTATAGATCGAGCACCGCAAGCCTTGGCGGTCGAGCGCGACGCACCAGCCATCGTCAAGGCGCTCCATCACCTCGGCGCCCCACGCATCAAGAACCACGAAATGGCTCGGCACGCGGGTGTCCCCAAGCAACAAGACCTCTTTCCGGCAGCAGCAGGCTTGGCAGTCCTCACAACGGACCGTCGGATCGACCACCTCGTCGGTTTCAAACATGGCCGCGGTATCGCCGACAGCGCTCGCTGCAGTATTTCACTTCGTTCCAGCAGGCTGCCCATTTGCGACGCCAGCTGAACGCCCGGCCACAGACCGGACAGGTCTTCTGCGGCAGGTTGGTCTTCCGATGAGCCATCGACAGCGAGTCTGCTCAGGCTGAGGGCAGGACGCGCGTCACAATCAGGCTGAGATCATCGGTGATCGCCCTCGGCCGAGTGAACGCAAGAACACGCTGCTCAATCGCGCTAACGATCTCGTCGGCGCTCAGCTGATGCAGCTCGCGCAGATCCTGTTTCAGGCGCTCGCGACCATAAAAGTCACCATGGATACTCGTGGCCTCGGCAATGCCGTCGGTTGAGAGTAGGAGCACATCGCCAGGCTCGAGCCAGAGCTCCGAGACGCTGTAGTGCTGATGTTCGAACATGCCGAGCGGCAGCCCGGTCGAACAGGTCTCGATGATCTCGTGGTTGCGCGCACGGAAGAGTAAGGCTGGATCATGGCCAGCAGAGACGAATCGCAGCAGCCCGGCCCGCGCATCAAGGATGCCGACGAACAGGGTCATGAACTGGCCAGTGGGGGTGTCTGCCTCGATGAGATTATTCATCTCATACATCACAGAGGCGAGATCTTGGCTCTGGCGGAGCAAGGCGCGCAAGAAAGCGCGTCCCATGGCCATGATCACGGCCGCCCCGACCCCATGCCCTGAGACATCACCGCAGGCCAGAAAAAGCGGCGGCACCTCGAGATCCTGGCTGCGCGTACCTTCGAAGTAATCGATATAGTCACCGCCCGCGGAGGCGCAGGGCTCAGAGCGGCCCGCGACCTCGAGACCGACCAGCTGTGGCTTTGTGAGATCATCGCGACGGTCGTTGATGTTGATCACGCCCAACACCTGCCCGTGGATGCTCAAGGGCACGCTCAGCGCACTGCGATTCCGATAACGCTCCGATTGAGGGTCGTGGCTGGGTCGACCGAGCCTGGTCTCAGGGGCATTGGTGAGCAGCAGCGCTTCGCCTGTCTGCAGCACGCGGCCGGCAATCCCCTCGCCGAGCTTGAGCTGGGTCTCGCGAATGACCTGCTGCGGCAGCCCTTTCGCGAGGCTGATCCGAATGACATCGAGCTCCGTCTTGAGCATGATCGACCAACGCTCGGCATGCAGGACGTCGGTCAGGACGGCACCGACTCGCTCCAGTGCGCCGCGCCAAGAGCGCGCGTCGACGAGTAGGCTGGTGACGCGCTCCAATCCTTTGAGCATCTGTCTGCGCTCCAACGATAGCAGCGCAACCTGGTCAATGTGGGAGCCTCGGATAGACATCGGTATCGGGCTTTGGCTCAAATTCGCCACCTAACGGCCTCGTCAGT
>NZ_JBUDPI010000229.1:0-6371 GCF_054919635.1 Halochromatium sp.
CTGCGGTGCGGCTTTATCTCAACGGCGGTTTTTTGGTGGCTAATTGGAAGCGCGATTTGAGCCTGGTGCGCTGGCGTGAGCAGCCGATGGTGCAGGTTCGGATCAGACAGTCGGCGATTGAGCTGCTGCCCGAGCATGGCGATCAGCCGCTCATCACTGCAACCCGCGACGGCGATTGGTTGCGTTGGCAGGATCATCGCAGCGAGGCCGAGCGGGAAGTCGGCGCGAACAGGATGCACTGGGAGCCGACCTTGGCGCTCTGGCTGGCGGTGCAGGGATGGCCGCTCATCCGCAGCGAGCAGGCCTGGGCGCAGCGGCTGCGTTGGATGGACGCCGGTATGCCGGAGGGCCTGGCCTGCCGGGTCCAGCGCTGGGAGGCCTATGCGCGCCATCACGGGCTGCCCGTGCGCGCTCCGCGGATTCCGGGGCTTCGTTATCCGAGCTGGGAGGAGCTGGATTCAAGCGCATGAGCATTTAGCGGCGGAGCTCGGATGCTGAGCGAATGCTCGCTTTGTGCACATGACTAGCAAGTCGAGGTTATAGATGTCCAACGATAGCGAGATTCAGCCAAGTCCTGAACAGCCAAGTCCTGAACAGCCAAGTCCTGAACAGATTGAGAAAGACAATGAGGGGTTGGTGGCAGCATTCGAGCAATGGCTACTAGATGCCGGTCTATCAGACACGACCATTGGTCGGCACGTCGATAATATCTCTTTCTTTCTTGAGCATTTTCTGCAGTATTACGAGCCTGTTGGTGCTCGCGCTGGCGCTGATTATGTGCCAGAGTTCCTGGGGGATTGGTTTATCCGCAAGGCGATGTGGTCGAGTGAGGCGAGTATCAAAGGTAACGCGGCCAGCCTGAAGAAGTTCTATGCCTTTCTCGCCGAGCGCGGTGAGGTTGAGCGACAGGTCGTTAAGAATCTGAATCAGACCATCAAGCTAGGGATGCCTATCTGGCTCGACAACATGCGTGAGTACATGAATCTGGCGGAAGAGGATTGGTGAGCTAGAACGGGCCTGATATGTTCGATACCGAAGACGCACTATTGCAGCAGATCCAGCTCGGCGAAGACGGTCGCCTTGAGTTCAAGGCCGTGCAGTTTCGGGGCGAGCGCATTACCGGTCCGCATGCCGATGGGCTTGCGGATGAGCTAGCGGCGTTTGCCAATAGCTCGGGCGGAGTTGTGATCTTGGGGTTTGATGAAGTGAGCAAGCAGCCTCAAGGTCTGAGTGTTGACGAGTTAGATCGACTCGAGCAGTGGCTGCAAGGAGTGAGAGCAGATCGAATCAAGCCGCCAATGCTGTGCCGTATTGAAAAGTGGAGCCTGCCAGATGCGAATGGGCAGCCACGGCCAATTCTCAAAGTTGATATCCCAAGGAGTCTGTTTGTTCATGAGAGCCCGAATGGGCACTTCTATCGAATCGGCAGTAGCAAGCGGCGAATGTCGACCGAGTATATTATTCGCCTTGGGCAGCAGCGTAGCCAGACACGGTTGATCCGCTTTGATGAGCAGCCTGTGGTGCAGGCTCCTGTGTCGGCGTTGAGCTCGGTGCTTTACGATCGTTTCCGTACCTCACGAGGTCGCGACGAGGCAACGGACTTCTTGTGCAAAATGGGTCTCGCCGCTCGGGATGATCAAGGTGAGCTTCATCCTTCGGTGAGCGGTATATTAATGGCAACATCCGAGCCGCGTGACTGGATGCCAAATGCCTTTATTCAAGCAGTTGCCTATCATGGCACATCGCCTGCTGAAACGAACGGGAATCTTCCTTATCAACTGGATGCGCGTGATCTCTCAGGTCCGCTTGATGAGCAGGTGCGTGAAGCCTGTCGGTTCGTCGCCCGAAATATGAAGGTTGCGGCGGTCAAGACACTGGGTAGAAGGGATATTCCTCAATACGATCTCACTGCGGTTTTTGAGGCCTTGGTCAACGCTGTGGCGCATCGTGATTATGCGATTTATGGCGCAAAGATCCGGTTGCGACTGTATTCGGATCGGCTTGAGATCTATTCGCCTGGCTCGATCCCGAACACGATGACGGTTGATAGTTTGCTCTATCGGCAGTCGGCTCGTAACGAGACACTCACTAGTCTGCTAGCAAAATGCTCAGTGCCGACGGAGATGTCTTGGCTGCAAAGCGACCGACAAACCTACATGGATAAGCGTGGTGAAGGGGTGCGTATCATCTTGGAGAATAGCGAGAAGCTCTCTGGTCGGCGCCCCGAGTATCGTTTGATTGATGATGACGAGCTGCTGCTGACGATCTTCGCAGCCACTGGAGTTGTGTCCGGTCATGAATCGCTTTGACTTAATGCGCTTATCAGAAGACTATATTCGCGAGACACTCCGCGGATATCTTCGTTCGGATACCGCGGTGTATCTATACGGTTCGCGGGCGCGCGGCTATGCGGCTTGGAATTCCGATTATGATCTATGGGTCGATGGCGAGCTGCCCCGGCACCAGATCGACGCAATCATTGAAGACCTCGATGAATCCTTTGTGCCCTTTCACGTTGATCTTGTGACGACGCCCATGCTGAGGGGAGGGTTTGGCGAGCGTGTGCGAGCGGAGGCGAAGCGATGGATGTGAGGCTGTCCGCCTTTGCCGACGCCCTTGAGGGATTCAGCTACCTTGTGTCGCTGGACATGGCGGAGCTTGGCAAGACGCTCGACGAGCGCGTCATTGATGGGCTAGAGAATGGCAAGGCGCAGAAGTTTGAATATACCGTAGCGCTGTGCTGGAAAACCATCAAGCATGCGTTGCGAGCCCTGGAAGGGATCGATGAGGCGTCGCCGAAGAAGGTCATCAAGGCCTGGTATCTTGCTGGTTATCTCGATGAGAGGGACTATTTCAGGCTATTAGCGGCTATTGATGATCGGAATCGGCTCAGCCATGTCTACGATGAGGATGCGTTTAACGCCATTATTGCTCGCTTGCCTGATCACGCCGACCTTCTTGAGCGCGTATTGGTCTCGATAAGGGATGCGGTTGGTCAGGACGGTGGCGCGCGCTAGCCGAGGCAAAACCATTGGCCGGCGCACCTACCTGCACGTCGATGCGCTCGCGAGCGCCCAAGATAGCAAAGGTTTGGATTGGGAGGCGCGTGTTGCTGCGGCTGAGCAGGCGGTAGGGGTCGAGCGCGGTGTTCGCTTCAATGTGGTGCGGCTCGATGCGGAGAGCGGCGAGATCGCGCTGCTGCATTATGCGGCGTTCTTCGATGACCCCTTCCCGGCGCTGCGCGAGAGCTGGCGCTTTGAGCCAAGCACGGGCGCGGTCGGCTATCGCACCTATGCGGACTCGCTGAATCCGCCAATCCTGCATCGCAAGGAGCTGCTGCTGCCGGCGGACCATCCGCGCCAGGAGGAATATCGGGCACTGACCGGGGCGGCTGAGTCGATCGGCCTGTTTGAGGAGACGACCCGGATTGGCTACCGACGCCAATGGCTCGAGCTGGTGCAGGCCGCGGGGTATCGCATCGAGGGCCATGCGCTGCTGCCGCTGGGTAATCTCGAGGGTGATGGCGCTGATCGCGGTCACGCGCAAGGCGATGAGAGGGATGGCGATGGCAGCGATGGCGATCAGGCTGTTGTCGATCATGCCCGTGGCCACGCGGGCGATGGGGGTCGCGAGGGGCATGCTGAGGAGCATGCTAACGGAGATCAGGCTGCGGCCGGGCATGCTGGAGCGGCCTTGCACGCGGGCTGGGAGGCGGCCCGCCATCGCACGGCGATGGTCCGCTACGGCTTCTCAGCGCCGATCCAAAGCCTAGCCCGACACGGCTTTCTCGACGGCCAGCATCGCCTGTTCGACTATGGCTGCGGGCGTGGCGATGACCTGCGCGGCCTGCGCGAGAACGGGCTCGAGGCGGCTGGTTGGGACCCGTACTTTGCGCCGGACCAGCCGATCCAGTCGGCCGATCTGGTCAATCTCGGCTTCGTCATCAACGTCATCGAGGACTTCGATGAGCGGCTCGAGGCGCTGCAGCGGGCCTGGTCGCTGGCCGAGCGGCTGTTGGTGGTGTCGGTGATGCTGGCGAATCAGAATGATCCGCGCGGGACCCGTTTTCGCGATGGGGTCATCACCCAGCGCCAGACCTTTCAGAAGTACTACACGCAGCAGGAGATCCGCGAGTTTCTGGTCGATGCACTGGATGAGGAGCCGATCCCGGTCGCGCCCGGTGTGCTCTATGTGTTCCGGGACAAGGACGCCGAGCAGCGCTTCCTGGTTGAGCGCTATCGCAGCCGGCGTTCGCGCCTGCGTGATCCCTCTGCGCCGGTACCGGCATCGGCGCGAGCGCCGCGTATCAGCAAGCGCCGTGATCGCCGCGCGGAGCAGTATGCGGCCTACCAAGCTCCCCTTGAGCGGCTCTGGGAGCATTGGCTGAACCTCGGGCGCAGCCCTGAGAAGGCCGACCTTGGCGCCGAGGATCTGCTGGCACTGACGGCAGGTTTCGGCACCTTCAACAAGGCGTTGCGCTTTCTCGAGGCCGAGCAGCGCGAGC
Source organism: Halochromatium sp. (assembly GCF_054919635.1). Taxonomy (NCBI): domain Bacteria; kingdom Pseudomonadati; phylum Pseudomonadota; class Gammaproteobacteria; order Chromatiales; family Chromatiaceae; genus Halochromatium; species Halochromatium sp. The sequence continues at coordinate 4,505 of NZ_JBUDPI010000229.1, forward strand.
GCCTGGGTGATACCGAGGTGACCGCGCTGCTCGAGCGCGCCGAGGCCGAGCGCACGGCCGATCTCGAGGTCTATCTGGCGCTGCTGCAGTTTGAGCGCCGCCGGCCCTACAAGCATCTGGAGGCCGGGCTGCAGCGCGATATCAAGGCCTTCTTCGGTGACTATCAGGCGGCGCGCAGCGCCGGTTTTCTGCGGCTGATGCAGATTGCCGATGTCGAGGCGATTGCCGATGCCTGTAAAACCGCCGCCGAGCATGGGCTGGGTTGGCTTGAGCTGGATGACCGCGGAGGGGCTGGTGCTGCGTCCGAGTCTGCCACGGATGGCGCGTCCGCGCCGGCTTCGGGTGTTGCGTCAAAACCCGCAGGCCGGACGCCGGCCGCGCACTTCGATGCACTGGCGGACAGATCGCAACGCCGTCTTGCCGCGGGAGAAGATGCGTCTGGTGCTCATGCCGAAGCGCCCCCGCGCGGCGCGCTGACGTTGCATTCCAGTCTGGTCGAGCAGTTGCCGGCGCTGCTGCGGGTCTACATCAACGCGGCGGCCGTGCTCTATGGCGACGTGCACAATGCTGATCTGATCAAGATCCACATCGGCTCGGGCAAGCTGACGCTGATGCGCTTCGATGACTTCGACGGTCGCGCGCTGCCGCGGATGCTCGAGCGGGTGAAGATCAAGCTCCGCGATCAGGATGTGGATGTCTTCGGCTATGGCGAGGTCTTCGAGCCGCCCTATCTGTATCGTAAGTCACGCTACATCAATGAGGAGCATCCGGGCTATCCGGAGCAGGTGGCGTTTGATGAAGCGCTGGATCAGCTTGAGGCGCGCGGGCTGATTGATCTCTCCGGGTATGGTCCGGCAGCGGCGGAGCTGGACGCGCTCTTGGCGCGGCATCGCTGGGAGGTCGACGGGCTGCGGCTGCGGCGCGTGCAGACCCCACCGGCGCTGGATGATCCTTGCGGGCAGTTCTTGCGCTTTCGCGATCTGATCGAATGCGGCGAGACCTGGCAGCGGCTAGCGGCCGAGGCAGCAGGGCCGGCGGATGAAGTCGAAGCCGAACTTCAAGCTCAAGTCGAGACTCAGCGCCAGCAGGGACAGGGCAAAGGCCAAGGCCAAGGCCAAGGCCAAGGCCAAGGCAGAAGTAAGAGCCGAGGCGAAACCGGCATCGATAATCTTCCACAACAGCCAGAGAGCTACAACGCGCTGTTGGAGCTGGCCGAGCTGGTGTTGGACCCGGTGATTGACTGGTTCGGCATGATCCAGCTGACCTATGGGTTTTGCTCACCGCAGCTGGCGCGTCAGATCTCGGGGCGCATCGATCCGAAGCGCGATCAGCATGCCGCGCATGAGCGCAACCGGCTCGGCAATCTCATCTGCCCACGCTTGGGCGCCGCGGTCGATTTCATCATCGCCGATGAGGATATGCGCGAGGTCGCGCAATGGGTGGCCGAGAACACCCCCTTCGATCGGCTCTACTTCTACGGCGCAGACAAGCCCATCCATGTCAGCTATGGCCCGGAGCAGTCGCGTCAGGTGGTGACCATGCTGCCTGGTCCAAGTGGCCGCTTGGTGCCGCGGACGCTCTCGGTGGAGGCTTTTCTCACAGCAGCGTAGAGGTTCAGGTGCTTGCTTGAGCGTACCGCCAAGCTGGTTGGCAAAAATGCCTCTGTTTCACAGCCCGCTGCCGTCCTATGGTCTAGACTCAGCTGCGAACTGGTCGCGTCTTCAGTGCCGGCTATCGTCCAATCCACCCCGTTCTAACGGACTGGGTTCTCAGGGAGCAACCTAATGAGTGAGCCTGTCAACAGCGTATCTGAGTCGTCCAATCAAGCGATTGTCTTTCCGAAGGGGATTGGCGGTTTCGAGGACTA
>NZ_JBUDPI010000023.1:0-20680 GCF_054919635.1 Halochromatium sp.
TGCACGGCCGGTACCGTCCAGATCACTGGATAGCTGGGTTTGTAGTCGGCGGGACCATCGAGATCGGTGAGGAAGACGGCGATATCCGGGGCGTAGCGCTCGGCCTCGCGCAGCAACGGGCTGAAGTCGGTGCCGCCGCCGCCCTCGAAGGCCAGCTCGCGCAGGTTGGAGCGGCCGGGCTCGAATTGGGCGACGCCGCTGACGCGCTCATCACCGGCGATGAGGGTCAGCCCGGCCTCGAGGCGGCGACTGATGGCCTCGATCTCGCAAGCAAAACGCTCGAGCAGGGCTGGCTCGATGGAGCCGGAGAGGTCGACCATGACCACCAAGCGCGGCACCGCGCGCGAGGCCGTGCGGCCCGGCTCCCAGGGTAGACGCTTGCCACCCGGCGTGCGGCCTTGGTTGGCCAGGTAGGAGCGCGAGGGCCGCGACCAGGATTGATCGGGCGTGCGGGCAAGGCCGCGGGTGAGCAGCGTGCGCAGCAGGTGCTCCCAGGGCGTGCGGACCTTGGGCAGGTCGGCGAGCAGCTCGCGCAGCATCGAGTGGGCGCCATCGCCGGCATGGGCGCGGATTAGCCGTTCGCGCCATTCGCGTGCTTGCTCGGCCTCTTGCTCGGGATGCCTGTCATCCGCGGCTGGCAGCAGATCGCGCGCTGTTGCCTCGCCAAGCCAGCGTGTGCGGCTTGAGCGTGCACCTTCCTCAGAGGCGCTGTCGGTGTTGTCCCGCACGTGCTCCGGCTGCTGCACCTGCTGATCCTGTCCTTCGCGCCTGTTGTTCTGATCGGCCGCGCTGCCTTTCTGATTGGGGTTGGAGCGCCCGCTGCGCCCCTGGCGGCCGAAACGGCGGTCATCGATGGCCCGAGAGAGCCGCTCCAGATCCCATTCGAGCAGTGCCGCGGCAGCGCTCTGCTCGCGGTGCAAGGTACTGGAGACGAGCCCCTCCAGGGTAACGGCTTGCTGCGGCAGCTCGAGCCAGGAGAGGTGTCCGAGGGTGCTGTTGACGATGGCATCGGCGCAGATATTGAAGAGCTCTGGATCGACATCGCCGCGCAGCCGCTCGAGCGCCCTCGCCCGCTGTGCATGCTGCAGCGCAACATGGAGCACCTGATGGGCGACCTGGCCGATCTGCTGCGGTAGCGTTAGCGCCTCAAAGGCCGCTGTATAGAAGATGGTGCGACCGTCATTGGCGGCGCTCGCTAACGGACCCGATCGACGCTCCAGCGCCGGCAGCTCGTCGACATCTTGATGCCGAATCCAGAGGGCCAAGCCGCCCGTCGAAGGCGCGTACTCGACCATCTTCTGGATCGCACGGGTGCCGCGATGGGTATGAAGGGAGGCTTGCATCGGGACGCTCTTTTCTCGATACGGCTCGTTGACAATGCCAGCCTCGGCGGCAACCCGCTAGGCTTGCTCAACCCCGGACTCAATCCAGACGCACAGCGCGCTAGCCACTGAGCCCAGACCGCTCACGCTCTTCGCTATAGCGACGATAGGCGACGCTGTCGAGCACCACGCCCTCAAGGCCGGTCTCGAGCGCGCGCTCCAAGAGCAGCTCCATCGCCAGCGTCTGCGCCTCGCGAACCGGCAGCGGCTCGCGGGCTGGGGCGTCGGGCAGCTGCTCGATGATGGCGAGCGCGCGTGCCATGCGCTCGCGATCAGTCGCCGCGGCCAAGAGCGCGTAGATCATGCCGTAGAGGGCATCCAGGTTGGTCGGCAACAGGGCCGCGGTGGCCTCGCCCGGCGCGGCCTCGAGCAGGGCCACCACATCAACCCCGGCCCGGATCTCCTTGAGCACCCCGAAGAGCTCGGCGGCATTGGCGGCGCCGATCCGGCCCTGCACGAAGACCCGCTTGACCTGGTCAGAGAGTCCGGAGCGCAGCACATTGGAGATGTCCTCCCAACCGCGTGGACTGGCACCGATCAGGTGATCGTTGGCGAGCTGGATCTGGGTATCGTCGAGCTTGTCGGGGCGCACCTTCAGATAGGCCATGACCTCGGGCGCAAAGTTGTTGGCCACCGCATGGCTCAGGAAGGCGTCGATCACGGTCTGGACGTTGAAGTGGAACATCCGATCGGCAAGCGCGGTGCCCATGTCATGGCTGACCGCGCCGTGGAAACTGGCATTACCGGCGGCGACGACCTGCCAGCCCTCAGGCAGCCGGTAATGGCCGACACGGCGATCGAGGATCAACGAGTAGGCCGAGATCTGCAGGCGCTGATCAGCCGCCGTAAGCTCATCGAGGAACAGGATGCCCTCGGCCTGATCGGCCGTCGGCAGGAACTCGGGCGGAAACCAGACCGTCTTGCCTTGTGTGTCATCGGCATAGATCGCGCCGCGGATGTCGACCGGCTCGATGGTGGTCAGGCGCAGGTCGATTAGGGGCACGCCAAAGTGATCGGCCACCTGGCGCACAATCGAGGACTTACCGACGCCACGGGTGCCCCAGAGCATTGAGGCACGATGGCGTAGCACGGGATCGGCGTACTGTTCAATCAGCGCCTGCTTGGCAGCGGCAATGGAGACTGGCGGGATATTCATCCGGCCTCGGCACCCTGTACCGAGCCACCGCCGAAGCGGCCCTTGCTGTCATCGATGATCCAGTCGCGGCCGATCAGCCGCCGCGGCATGGGCGGTATCTCGATCACCGGCAGCTCACGCAGCATGAAGATCCCGATCAATAGCAGTGGCGGCGCGTGGAAGATGAACATCCGCGCAAGCGAAGAGGTCTCCAGCGAGAGCAGCTGAATCAGCGGCGCCGAGCCCAATAGGGCAACACCGATCAGCATCGGGATCGCACGCTGAAAGGTGACCCGCCAACGCGCCGACTGCCAGCGCGCATGAAAATCGGCCGGATCACTCCGCAGCGTCGTTGCGAGATGCCCGACCGCCTGCGACAGCTTGGCCTCGACATCGGGCGTGCGCGCTGGCTCGTCGGCAGCGATGCGCACGCTGCCGCGCCAGAACTTGCCGAGCTGACGCATCGGACGCCACTCCCAGCCAAGGACCGCAAAGAGGTCGGCCGGGACCCGCAAGCGCCGATCATCCTCGGCACGAAGCTCGAAATCGGCCGGCATCTTGCGCCCAGTCTTGGCGTTCAGGGTCAGTACCGCGCCTTCAGTGTGGGCCTCAGCCGTGACCAGCTGCAAGCGCCAATGGGCCGGCTGCTGCTCGCTGGCTGCGACCGGTTGCAACCGATAGCTGCGGGCGATGTGAACAGTATCGACGGCGACAATCTGACGGGAGACCTCGATCGCCTCGATCTGCTCCAGCAGCAGCTCCGGATCAGTGCCCTCAATGCTCAGGGTCGAGCTGAGTCCAGCCTCATCGCTCAGGACGCGCTGCAAGCAAAAATGATCATCCGCCGGATGCTCGAGGATCAGGCTCTCCGTCAGCGATTCCCCGTCCAGTGGCAGGTTTGGATGGTGCACCGGCTTGAACCTGAGCTGACGCTGGGCGCGGTCACTGGCCGCGAGATCAACCTGATAGCCACGCCGACTGAAGGGCGCGACCAGTCCCAAGATCTGATGATGGGTCAGCGGAATCGGACCGGGAGACTCAGCCTCGACCGGAGGAGTAGGTATGGTGACAACGCGAACCATAGCAGCAAGCTCGATCGTTAACGGATGACAGGATGATGACCATACACGGCCTTAACAGCAGGGACACCCCCGTTTTCACCCTGCAAATAGTAGGGGTAAAGGACCGCGACCCTGAGGCGCTCGGAAACCGACCGCGCCGACGAGACCATGACCCCTGCTTGGCGGCTCCATCCTCGGCGTTGCCATCCTCAGGGCCAAGCCTCCCAGTCGGCTAGAGGCGCCAAGTTGACGGCCATATTCGAGCGCGCCCCATGTCGAGCGTTGAGCCCATAGACAACGCTATGCACCCCAACGACACGCCCCTTGTACAGCACGGGACCCCCGGAATCACCAGGACAGAGCGACGGGGCTTGGGCCGATCGCCGGCCAGCTTCGGTATAGAAATTGACCACATCGACCCGGATCACCCGCGACCAACCTGAGCGACGCTCGGCTGACAGGCGCTCGCCGAATTGCCCCAGCTGGGCCAGCTGGCTGCAACCGAAGCCAACCAGCTCCACCTCAGCACCCGCTTGCAGCGGCGTGAAGTCCACAGGGATCGGTGGAATCTCAGGTGTCGCCGTCCCTAGCCGAATCAGTGCGACGTCGGGATAACGCTCAGCGAAATGGTAACGCATGCGCAGCCCCTGCTCGATCAGGTCTGCCGGCAAGGCCGAGGTCTGGCTCTTTAGCTCAGCGAGACGCCGACGACGATAGTCAGCCAGCTTCGTCAGGCCTAACCGATAGGCATCCGGCAGCAGGGTTTCGTCGACGACGGCGGTGATGGCGCCATCGGCATGGGGCTGCTGTGTCCTGTTGTCGAGACTGATTTGCGCGCCGGCGCGAAAGGCTGACTTCAGCTCACCGTTCTGTGCATCGACCACGCAATGCGCAGCGGTGAGCAGGGTGTGTCGACCGATCTTCACCGCGCTGCAAAGCGCCTCCTGATCAACACGGAGGTGTAATACCGCGGGATGCCGCTGCTCGGAATCGAGAGTCCCACCACTGATGGCGAAGGCACAGCTGGCAGGCAACAGCGATGCGCTGATCAGGATGCGAGCGAGACAGGACGCCCGAGTGCGACCTTGAAGCGCTGGCCTGAACCGACAACCAAGGCGAGCCAACCGCAAATGGCTACGGCTGTCGAATAGGCGTCTTGGCGCGCTCATCGGTACTCCCTGGGGTGCTCCCTGGTCAATGGCTGGATGAAAAGAGCGGCATCCCCATGAGACCGTGGAGGAGCCAGCGACGCTCACCACGGATCTCGCGATAGATCCAAAGGCGCTCGCCGCGGTTGTTCTTGGCGACGTAGTAGTCACGCGCGATCTCAAAGCCATCCCACCAGCCGGTCTCGATACGCTCGCAACAGTCGCTGAGCGCAAGCGGGCCATCAAGCCAAGGGCGACCATGGCGCGTCTCGAGCAGCAGCGGCTCAGGCAGCAGCCAGAGGGGTCGCTCAGCACGAGCCAAGAGCAAAGCGCTCAGCTGCTTCTTCGTCTCAGGCCGCCTGCGAGCCCTGCCCTGCTTTGTCACCGAAACCGGATGAGCCATTGCCGGCTGAGTCCAACGCCAGGCGCGCTCTGGTCGATGATCTGCCACCAAAGCCAAGCCACGCACGGCCTGCTCGCCAAGACGGGCCCGAAGACGATCGAGCAAGGATGCTTCGGGTACATTGCAGCTGGGATCAAGGCTCCATAGCTCGCCAACGGTTGGTGGCAGTGGATAGAGACGCTCGCTCAGGAGTCCAATGCCGCGGACCGGCTGCACTAGCCTGATCCGCTCTAGGCGCTCGCGGAGCAGCGCTAGCCAACGCCCTGAATCAGCCTCCAGACGGGCGCTGCCAAGTTGAAAGCATGTCGCCTCACCATCGGCATGAGACAAGCTCCAATGCAATCGTTGCACGCCACTCTGGCGCGCGGCGAGAAAGGCTGCTAACTCGGCGAGTAGGCGATGACAGGGAAAGGTCAGGGCGTCGGTGCTGAGGATCTCCGCCGGCAGCTCTAGCTCAACCTGAAAATGCTCGGGGGGTTGATAGGGTCGTCTTGGATCAGCGCGCTCACCAAGAAGCCGCTCGATGCGCTGCAAGAGCGGCAAGCCGAACCGCTCAGCGAGTCCAGCGCGAGGCAAACGCAGCAGTGCGCCGATACTCTGCACGCCCATGCTAGCCAGATCCTCTCGGGCCTGACGCTCACTGATCAGCAACGCCGGCGGCAGGTCTGTAAGCGCTTGACGCAACGCAGCCCAGCTTGGAATCAAGCCCTGATATCCTGCCTTGGCCAACAGCAGCGCCGCTGATGGGGTTGGCGCCAGCACGCAACGCACCCGCCAGCCAAGCGCGCTGGCCTCGTCGCTCAAACGCTGATGAAAGGCCTCAGCGCCGCCGAACAGGCGCAGGCTGCGCTGCGCCTCCAACACCAGCGCGGCCGGACGCTCGGCTTCGAGGTCTAGGCTCACCAAATCACTGAAACCAAGTGCCCAAGCGGCTAACCGCTCCAATGCCGCGCGCTCGGCCACCGGTCGCCTGGGCAGGATGCGCAGCGCCTCTGACAGTGCGCTGGCACCGGACTCGGAGAGACCGGGCCGCACACCAAGACCGCGTGCTGCAGCATTACAGGCGATGATCTGCTCATGCTCGCTGACCGCAATCGGTAGCGCTCTCTGCACTGTGCGCTCGAAGAGCTGGAGAGACAACGCCGGTAGATACAGCCCAAGCCAGCGACAGCCCCCATCGTCCTGATATCCCCGGCTGCTCCTATCGCTGCTCGGACCATCGCATGAATCGATTTGGCCATGGCATTCAGCAGTCAGCAGATCCGTCTCTGGCGTGGCTCGGATCGCCGCTGTTTGGTCGCTGCGGTTTGCTACCAGGGCCTCAGCCGGGACCGAAGCCACAAGCTGTGGAGACGAGCCGCGGCAGGGTCTCTTGGTTGACCGCCCCCGATTCATGGGCCAGCTCATGAGCAGGATACTGCGACCTGCGGTGCTGCAGTAGACGGCGATGGAGGCCGGGCCCCTAGGTCATCAAGCGAGGAAGCCGAGAGGCTAAGCCGTCTGCCAGCGCGGCCTCCGCGCAGTTTGCGCAGCCCAATCAGCAGCCCATCTGCACCAGCTTCGCAATCCAATCGCAGCATCGCGGGGGTGGGATACTCCGCGGCAGCGGTTGGGCGCAGCAGCAGCACCGGCGTTGAGCGCGACTGTGCGGCTAACTGGAGCCGCCGGAGCACCGGCGTCGTCCAGGCCGCATCCTGTTTGCGACCCTGGTGCCCAGGCTCGCTCGCAGTCCAAGCAATGACCGCGGCACAACCCCCCATGCGCAGCCCTTGCTCCATGACCCAGGCGCCCTGCGCTGGCGCATCGACCAGGAGCAGGCGCTCGAGATCGAGCCCTTGCGCGACCAAGGCGGGGGCGTACGGGATCAAGGGCGGGCTCACCAACAGCAACCAGCCCTGATCCTGCTGATGCAAGTGAGCCTGATCCCTACTGGCTCCCCTGCTGGCTTCCCGACTGCCCTCCCTGCTGGCTCGACCGGGCTGAGCAACCGATTGATCCGCCTGACTGCTCGGCGAATGACGACCATCGCTGCAAAGGCGCGCCAAGGCTGGCAGGATCAGTGCGAGTCCGGCACCAGGCTGATCAGTGAGCACCTCAGTGAGCCCATTGATCGGCCAACCATCCCAAGGCAAGGCCTGATCCAATTCGGCAAAACCGGTCGCCATGCCTTTGGCCAAGGCACTGGTCTCGACGCGACCGCGCCAGAGGTCGGCGCGATCAGCAAGCAATCGCTGCAACGCAGTCGGCTCCGGGGTCGACTGCTGCCGGGAAACCGAATGCAGCTCAGAGACGCCGGGCATGGTGTGACACCTGCTGGCGATCCTGATGTCCAGAAGACCCATGCTGTTCCCGCGCTCCTTGCGAGATCCCCAGGCGCAGCACGCCCACGCCCAGCCCCTCAATGACCAGCGCCTGCTCGCGCAGGTCGATCTGCATCAGCGCAAAGGCCGGATTCTCGGGCAACAACTGTACTTGATGAGGCTGCCCTTCAATCCGCCGGAAGCGCTTGACCGTGACCTCATCATCGACGCGAACGACCAGGATCTGACCGTTTTGCGCCTCCGGCGTGCAGTGCACGGCGAGTAGATCACCGTCGAGAATACCTGCATCGCGCATGCTGAGACCCCGCACCCGTAGCAAGTAATCCGCGCGAGGATGGAATAATCCCGGATCGATCCAGTGGTAGTCCTCGATGTGCTCCTCAGCCAGGATCGGGCTACCGGCCGCAACCTGGCCGACCACCGGCAAGCTCAGGGATGCCCTCTCCGAGCCCCTCAAGGGCTCGGTCACTGCTTTGGCTACCGTCTCAGCGGCCGTCTCAGCGGCCGTTTCAGCAGCCGTTTCAGCAGCAGCCCCAACAGACTCATCCAACAGCGTGATGCCGCGCGACGCCCCGGGTTTTAGGGCAATCACGCCATGCCGAGCCAATGCCTTCAGATGATCGACAGCCGCATTGACCGAGCGAAAGCCAAAGGCCTCGGCGATCTCGGCCCGGGTCGGCGGATAACCGGTTTCGCGCCGGCGCTCGCGGATGAACGCTAGGATCTGGCGCTGGCGTGGGGTCAGGGTGTCACCCATAATGGATAGGCAGCAGGAATATCATGCGCGATAACTGTCATTATATACAGTTCACGCGGCAATCGTCATTATGACTCCAGTGCTTTCAAGCCATGGAAAACGCTCCCCCGAGCGAGCCCTAGCTGCGAAACCTGGCTTCCGAGGGCCCACAAGGTTTAGCTGTTTCTAGCTCATGAGCTCGTGAACAGTGACCCCGATTTATTCTCTCTTTGGTAACACGAAGCGAGCAGCACAGCTCGTCGTCGCGCGGTTTGTCAACTCGAGCGGCGCGCGAGTTAGCTGATCCGAGCAGACTTGCCCGCGAAGGCCGCCATCATACTGGCCGCGATTCGATGCCCAGCAGCAACCGCGGTGATCACGTCCGGTCCCTGGACCGCATCCCCCGCCGCCCAGAGCCAAGACTCGGAGGTGCGCCCGTCGGCGTCGATGCGGATGCGGTTGCGCTCCCATGCCAAGGCCTCGGTCAACGACTCCCCGAGAAAGGCATGGTCGGCAGCCTGGCCGATGGCTTCGACGATCAGGCCAGCGTCGTGGATCTGGATGTCGCTGTCGTCGTAGTTCGGTGCGAAACGCCCCTGTTCATCAAAGACCGAGACGCAGTGAACGGTCTCTAGCCCAGTGAGGGCGTCGCGCTCGATCAGGCACTGACGCGGACCGCGACTGGGAAGGATGACGACGCCCTCCTCGCGTGCCTCGTCGATCTCCTCGCGATCGGCGAGCATCAGGTCCTCGGCCTCGAGAGCGACTAGGGTGACACCGACCTTGCCAAACTGCTGGCGCTGCAGGCGCGCCAGGCTGCGGGCGATATCCATGGCGACGTTGCCGCCACCAATGACCGCCAGGGTCTCTGGAACCTCAAAGCGTTCACCGAGGGTGACGCGGCGGAGCAGCTCGACGGCGGAGACGACGTCCTGATGCTCGCTGCCGGGGATGCGTGTGGAGCGGCCTTGGTGCAGGCCGATGGCGAGCAGGACGGTATCGTGCTGCTCGCGCAGCTGATCGATACTGATGTCCTCGCCAACGCGGGTGTTGCAACGGATCTCGACCCCCATGGAGCGGATCACGTCGACATCCTCATCGAGCTTGTCGTAAGGCAGCCGGTATTCCGGGATGCCATAGCGCATCATGCCGCCGGGAGCGGGCAGCGCCTCGAACACCGTGACGCCATGACCGGCCTTGGCCAAATCGAAGGCGGCGGCGAGCCCTGCCGGTCCGGCCCCAATGATCGCGACCTGATGCCCGCTGGGCTCGCTGATGCGGCCCTCGGCGGCGATCTGCTTGATCCGCTCGTGCGGCACCTGATCGATGATGTGGCGCTTGAGCCAACGGATGGCGATCGGATCGCCCTCGTGCCGCGCCGCGCAGCTGGTCTCACAGCGATGGGTGCAGACGCGGCCGCAGACATTCGAGAAGGGATTGGTCTGATAGAGCAGCCGAATGCCCTGCTCGTAGTCGCCGTCGCGAATCGTGGCAATGTACTCGGGCACTGCCATGTGTGTCGGACAGGTGGCCACACAGAGGCCGCAGGAGACGCAGCGGTCGGCCTCGAGCTTGGCCTGCTCGAGGTCGTAGCCGGCGACGATCTCGACGAACGAGTCAGCGCGTGCCTCTGGCTCGAGCTCCCCCATCGTCACGCGCTCAATGCCGGTGAGTCGATGTCCCTCAGGACGCCGGTAGCCGAGCTCGGAGCTGTCCCAGTGCTTCAGATCGACGCCAGGGGTAAAGCAGAACACATCCGGGTCATGGTCGACCCATTTGTACTCGTTCGACATGCTGAGCGAGCTGGTCATGCAGACATCGACACAAAGCGCGCACCAGCAGCAGCGCCCATAGTCGATACGCGGACGCAGGCCGGAGTCGCCGGGCTTGGTCGCGATCTCCGCGACCGCGACCATGTCGATCGCCGCGTTCTGGCAGATCGTCTCGCAGGTGCCGCAGCCGATGCACTTCTCGATGTCGTTTTGGTGGAAGCCACGATAGCGCGGCGCACCTGGCCGATCGTTGAGCGGATCAGGGATCGTAACCGGATCGCGGAAGAGGTTCTTCCAGGCGCTGAAGGGAGAAAGGACGTCGCGAAGGCTCATCCTAATGTCTCGTCTGTTGTAGAGCTGAACCGTGGAGAGCTGAACCATGGCATGCGCGCACGATGGGCCAACCTAGCGAGCCGACCCAGTTGGCTGATCCCGCTGGGTGCACCATTGGCCGCCACTTCGATCTGTTCCAGCGGCCGCATTAGCGCTCGATCTCAGGCGGATAGGTGTGTAGGGAGACCATCAGCGCCGCGACATCGGAGATGTTGCAGTTGACGATCAGGCGCTCGAGCAAGGCCATCGCGTGCGTGTACGATGGACCGCGAACATTGACCCGGCGTGGATAGCCGCTGCCATCGGTGACCAGGTAATAGCCATATTCGCCACGCGAGCACTCGCCGCGGATGTAGGTCTCGCCAAACGGGATCTTCCAATGCAAGACATTCGGCAGCGGCGCCATCACCGCCCCTGAGCGCGGCATCCGGGCCAGGATCTGGCGGATCAGGTCGATCGAGATCAGCAGATCACGGCGGCGCACATCGGCACGGGTGAAGACATCGGAGTCCTGACCGACCACCGGCTCGAAGTCCAGCTCCGGATAGACCAGGTAGGGCTGATCCTTGCGCACGTCCTTGGCAACACCAGCGGCACGCGCGGTCGGGCCGGTGACGCCATATTGATCGACGATCGCCGGGTCGATATAGCCGAGCCCAACGGTGCGCTTCTTGAACACCGCGTTGTGGAACATGACGTCATTGACGTCGGCCAGCGTGGACTCGATCTCGCGCAGGGTTTCCTCCATGCGCTGGTCGAAGCCATCGGGCAGCCGGTCGCGCACCCCGCCGGGCATGATGAACATGTGATAGATGCGCGCCCCACTCAGTTCCTCGAAGCGGTCAAGCATCAAGTCACGCACATAGGTCGTCCACTGACCGATCACGCCCTGGCCGAGCGCCCCGGCCTGGCCCCCGAGGTACATCAGATAGCTGTTGATCCGCCCCATCTCGAGGATCAGGGTGCGTATCCAATCGGCCCGCTCCGGGACCTCGAGCCCCGCCAGCTCCTCGACCGCGGCCGCGTAGCAGTACTCGTTGAAGTCGGGCTCGGGGACACAGATACGGCAGACGATCGGGAAGCACTGGATGAAGGTGCGCCGTTCCATCAGCTTCTCGAAGCCGCGATGCAGATAGCCGACGTGGGTCTTGCCTTCGACTACCTCGTCGCCGCAGACGGTCAGCTCGACCGACATGTTGCCGGTGATGCCAGGATGCTGTGGCCCCTGCCAGAGCTTCAGATACTTGCCCGAGCTGAGGTCGATGTCCAGGCTGCCGTCCGGCTTCCTGGATGGGTATTGACTGCGGTCTGGTTGATACGCCATCTCAGGTCTTGTCCGGATAGAGCTGTTGCTTCATGAACTCAGCGGGATCAGTCGACGCGCGTCCCGGTCGCGGCGCGAAGACCTCGTCGGAAAACTTCAGGGTGTCGAAATCGCGCCGGTAGGGAGGGGTTCTGATCCAGCCTTCGAGGATGAAGTCTTCGTCGACCCCGGGGCTGCCCGGGAAGTCGATGCCGAACATCTCCCGCAGCTCACGCTGGTAGGTGGCCGCGGTGGGCCAGAGGTCATGGATGCTGTCCATCGATGCCGGGTCCCGCGGCAACATCACCCGCACCCCCAGATCGCAAGCTGCCAGCCGGTTGTTCATCAGGTAGGTCAGCTGGAAGTTGCCATCCTCCAGCCAGTCGACCGCGGTGAGCAGCACCAGATGGGTGAAGCCCTCCTGGTCGCGCAGATGGATCAGCAGCGATCGGAGTTGCTCCCTGGGGATGGTGACGAACGCCAGGTCCGGCCGTTGCTCGGTCAGCGCCCCCAGCGGGAAGGCCGTTGTCAGTCTGTCGTACAGATCGCGCATCGCTATCGGCCGCTCACCAGTTGTAGTCCGGCATGTCCCAGTCGTGGATCACCCGCTTCTGGTTGGCCTTGTACCAGTCGAACTGCTCGGCGTACTGGTTGGCCCCCTCCGCCTTGCCGGCCCGGATGATCCGCTTGAGCTCCTCGAAGCCGGCTAATAGCGCCTCCGGACGCGGCATGCAGCCGGCGATGTAGACGTCCACCGGCAGGTATTGGTCCAGCCGGGTGATGGTGTTGTAGGAGTCGAAGTACATGCCGCCGTTGATGGTGCAGGAGCCCAAGCCGACCACGTACTTCGGGTTCGGCATCTGCTCGTAGGAGCGGATCACCCGCTTCAGGGTCTTCACCGAGAGATAGCCGGAGATCACAAACAGGTTCGACTGGCGCGGCGTCGGCCGCCACTGGATGCCGAAGCGGTAGGCGTCGAAGCGCGGCGTCATCAGCGGCCGCATCTCGATCGCCCCGCAGCCGGTGCCGAAGCCAAGAATCCAGAGCGATTCGGCCCGAGCCCAGTTGAACAGGCCTTCCACGATCTTGCTGTAGGCCGCCGGCATCACCGTCGGCGCGGACTGACAGTAATAGTCCCGCAGCGGATCAATCTCGATCTTTTGGCCATCGGGCGTCTCGATGACGCGCTTCTTCAGCTCATCCCGGACGGGCGGTGTTGGAAAATCGTCTTTCATGGGCTTACACCATTAGGATCGCAGCGATGCCAAGCGGCACCGCCCAGATCAAGAACCAGCGAATCGACTGCTCGACCCGGAAGCGCGGGAAGACGACCCCGACGATGACCGAGACCAGATAGATCAGAAACACCTTGAGAAAGAACACCGGCCAGCTCGCCGCCCCGCCGAAGAACAGATTCATGTAGATCACGATCTTGGCGATCGGAAAGATCGCGCGATTGGTCTGCATCAGGGCCAGGTAGGACGAGTGGTACTCGGTCGGCGGCCCGATCGGGATCTCCTGCGGCGCCAGCACCACATCGAACGGCGGGCGCATCATCGTGCCGAGGAACGAGAGCATGGCCGCAGCCACCGCGAGCGGGTTGCTGAACAGGGTCCAATTCAGAATACCGCCCTGCTGTGCAGCCACGATCTCGGTCACCGAGAGGGTCTGATACTGCACGGCGACCGCGTAGACGGCCAACGCGAACGGCAGCTCGGCCGCGGTCACCTGCGACAACCCGCGGGTGACGCCGATCGCCGAATAGGGATGACCACTCTCACCCGCCCCCAGCGCCATCCCCAGCGAGCCGAAGAAGACAAAATAGAGCGCCAGGATCAGATCGCCGGCAAAGGACATGTTCGAGAACATCTCGCTGCCGTAGATGGTCGGCACGAACATCAGCAGACCGACCCCGCCGGTGAGTCGGAACACCGGGCCCAGATAGAACATCACGCCATGAGTGATGGAGCTGCGCAGCCCGTAGTTCTTGATCAGGTCGAGGTAGTTCTGCCAGACCTGGATACCATGCCGGCGCCCGACCCGGGCCGCGATCTTGGCCATTACCGCGGTCAGCAGGAAGCCATAGTTGGCGACGATGAACAGGGTCAGCAGCGCATAGGGGATCTTGATCCATTCAAACGACATGGTTAGAGCCCCATCCGCAGCAGGTAGACGACCACGACGAAGGCCAGCAGCTGGATCGCGTAGGTCTGACCATTACCGGTGTAGAGCCGACGCAGCAGATCGGCACTGGCGTGCAAGAGATCGACGATGGCGGCCCAGAAGCGCTCGATCAGTGGTTCGGTGAGGAAACCCAGCGCCTTACGGTAGGGCGCGAAGAAGTTCCAGGCGAAGTGCGTGGTCTCGGGTCGATACGGCCGCTCACCAGCGAAGACGATGTTGAACTGCTTGACCTTTTGCGCCTTGCGATTGACGAAGACCAGCCAGGCGAACAGGCTCGCGAAGATCACGCCGACCACGATCATGATCGAGATCGGGCTCCAATAGCCGAAGGCACTGGTGATGGTCAGCCCCTCCCAACCCAGGGCGCCCTCGGGATGGAACTGACTGATGTAGGCATCGACCCGCCGCAGCGCCAGCCCCGGGACCAGCGCGAAGACCAACAGGAAGGCGACGAAGATCATCTGCGGCAGCACCAGCCAGAAGGGTGCCTCTTTCACCCGTCGGTGCTCGTCCTTGAGCTGCCCCAGGAAGATGGTATGGATCAGCCGGAATAGATACAGGAAGGCGATCGGCCCGGAGATGAAGATCAGGATCATCGGCAGCCGATACTCGGCGGTCAGGATGGCGTTGTAGAAGATCCAACGCCCACCGAAGCCGGACAAGGGCGGCACGCCAGACATGGCGATGATGCCGATCAGCACCGCGATGAAGGACAGCGGCATCAAGGTGATCAGCCCGCCCATCCGATACATGTCACGGGTACCGGTGCGCTTGGCGACGCCGCCGACCGAGAGGAACAGCATCGATTTATAGATGAAATGATTGATCACGAACATCAGGGCCATCAGCCAGCCGAGATGGTTCATCATCGCCAGGCCGAACAAGGCATAGCCCATCTGACCGATCGACGAATAGGCCAGCAGGCGCTTGGCATCCTCCTGAAAGGCCGCCATCAGGTTGCCGATCAGCGCCGAGAGCGCCCCGATCCAAAGCAGGATATGGGTCAGCTCGACCCCATGGAGCTGCTGACTGCCCATGGCCATCAACAGCACGAAGAGCCCGAACAGCCCGGCCTTGAGCAGGATGCCCGAGACCATCGGCGAGACATCGGTCTCGGCCTCGGCATGGGCGCCCGGTAGCCAGATATGCACGCCAACGGCGGCGGTCTTGGTCATGAAACCGATGGCCAGGAGCAGGAAGACCCAGGGGGCGATCGGCGCGGCGACCTGCGCCAGACCGGTCAGCGGGAACCCTGGATCACCGCCAGCGGCGAGCGCGAATCCAGCCAGGATCAGGAAGGCGCCGCCGAGGGAAAAGATCATGTACGAGAGCGCATGCGGCTCCGAGCGTTGCCCACGCAGGATCAGGAAGTAGGAGCCGATGGTGAGCGACTCCCAGGCCGCGAAGAAGCTGAAGGCGTCCTCGGCCAGGATCAGCATCGCCAGGCCGGCATACATCAGCATGGCCGATGGATAGAAACCGATGCGCCGCCCCTGCGTCTGATAGCTCGCCAGCAGGATCAAGGCGCCACCGAGCAGCATCACCGCGGCAAAGATCAGCTGCAGCGGATCATAACTGGGCAGCGTCAGCAGAAACCAAGCGACCATGCCGACGATGGCGACACTGTTCTTGACCCGCACCGACAGCGGCTCGAGCGCCAGAAAGGCGAGCGCGAACAGCAGCGGCACGGCCAGCAGCAGATTGCCGTTGGGCGAGAGCGCGCCCCAGATGAAGCCCAGGCCCCAGCCCGCGGCCACCGCGCTCAAGATCACCGCGCGCTTGAAGGATGGTGCCGCCACCGGTTCCAGCGAGCGCTCTCGCTTGAGCGCCTGCCCGAACCATCGGAACAGATAACCGGCCTCGAGCAAGGCGCCGAACAGGATCAACCCGATCAGCGCCAACCGGTCCTCGCCAGCCAGCGCGATGACCAGCTCCCACTTGGCGTAGAAGCCCGGGAACGGCGGCAGACCGACCAGCAAGGCGATGAAGCTGGCAAAGGCGAAGATCAGGATCGGATGCCCCTGCAGCGCGCTCCAAGCCGTCAGCTTGCGCCCTTCGATCAGGCCAGACAACCAATAGAGCCCAGCCTTGGCCACCGCATGGGCCAGCAGAATACCGCCGGCGATGAAGAGGTAGCGATCGCCCAGCAGGTCACGCTGGCCGACAACCGCCAGGATCAACCCCACCTGCGCCACCGAGGAGTAGCCCAACAGGCGCCGGTCGTTGGTCTGCGCCAAGGCAAACAGATTGGCACCGACGAAGCCGAAGAGACCAATCCCGGTGGCCACCGGCAGCCAGGTCGAGCCGCCGATCAGCAGCAGCTTATCGGCGGCGAACAGCGCGGCGGATGCCGAGGCCGCTGACAGCATCGCCGAGAAGGCCGGGTGCGCAGACTCATAGACATCCAGCCCCCAGCCATTGGCCGGGAAGGGCTTCAGGTCCAGCAGGATGGCGATGAACATCAGGAAGAAGGCCAGCGCGCCGCCCTGCAGCACCAGCGCCGACAGCTCGGCCATGCCGTCGATATTGAGGGTGCCGGTGGCGTGGTAGGCGAAGATGATGCCGACCAGCAACAGGACGGTGATGACCTGGGAGGCAACCAGGTACTTGAAGCCCGCCGCCAGGGCACGCTGATCGCGCGAGAGCAGCACCAGCCCACCGGTGGCGATGGCGACCAGCTCGAAGAACACGAACAGGTTGAACAGATCGCGGGTCAGAACGATACCGCAGGCCGCCATGGTGAAGACCAGCAAGGTCGCCAGCGCCCGGCGCCCCTGCTTGAACATGGTGTCGCGCAGGTAGACCGCTGAGAGCAGGCCGGTCAGATTGATCAATAGGGTCAGCACGGCCTCAGCCAGCCCCATGCGCAGGTTGATCGCATAGGGTGGCAGGGTACCAGCGGTCAGGATGTCCACCGCGCGGCCATCCCCAGCCGCCATCACCCAGACCCAGCCGGCGGAGATCAGGCTCATCAGGGCGAGTGCCGCCAGGCTCAGACCATAGGCACCGGCGCGCCAGTCATCGCGCAGCAGACCGAGCAGTAACGCGGCCCCAAGCCCGACCGCGAGGATATAGATGGCGCTTACCATTTCAGGTCCTTGAACGCGGAGATATCGAGGGTGCGCTTGCTCTCATAGAGCTTGTACGCATAGGCGAGCATCAGGGCCGTCACGCCGACGCCGATCACGATCGCGGTCAGCACCAGGGCCTGCGGCACTGGATCGATGATGCGCGCGGCCGCCTCGGCCACCGGCACCGCCGCATCGAGGATCGGCGCCGTGCGCCCGTGCAGATAGCCGACGGCGACCATGACCAGGTTGACCCCGGTGTTGGCGACCGTGAAGGCGACGATCATGCGCAGGATGTTGCGATTGGTCAGCGCCCCATAGAGCCCAATTAGGATCAAGACGAAGCCGGTGGTCATGGCGATATAGGCCATCAAAGATCCTCCGTCTCGGACAGATACGCCAACATCGAGGAGAACTCCGCGCCGACCTTGAGGCCGATGAAGGAGTAGATGATCGGTATCGCGCCGGCCGAAAAGAGCGCGCCGAGGCTGCCGATCGGCAGGATACGGTTGTCAAGGAAGCCACCGGCAAGGACGATACCAAGCAGGCCGATGCCGACGAAGACCAGACCGGCGGTCGACTCGATGGCGGTGATCAGCCGATGACTGATGCGCCGCAGTGGATCGGTCAGCAGCAGTAACAGGATCGCCGAGGCGAGGATGGCACCGCCCTGAAAGCCACCACCCGGGGTTAGATGGCCATTGACGAAGACATAGGCCCCAAGCAGCAGGATCAGCGGCACCAACAGCCGGGTGCCCGTGGTGAGCAGCTCACCGGCAGGCGGCAACTCGCGCCCGGAGCCCCAACCCTCGCGACCGCCGTGAGACAGCACCAGGCCGACGATGGCGGCGGTGAGGAACAGCACCGTGACCTCGCCGAGCGTATCGAGCCCGCGGAAGGTGACGATGATGGCAGTGACGATGTTGGCCGCACCGATGTCCTGGGCCGTATGCTCAGCGTAGTAACGGGCGCTGAGATTCAGCGTCTCGTCCGGGGAGTAGCTGGCCATGAGCCCGACAAAGACCGCGGCCAGCCCGAGCAGTAGCAGGATGACGAAACCGCGCCTAATCATGCTCGCCTCCGCGCACCCGCCCGAGGACGAAGAAGAACAGGAAGGTGGTCAGGCCGCTGCCGATCGCCGCCTCGGTCATGGCCACATCCGGCGCCGCCAGCAGCAAGAACTGCACAGAGGCCAGCAGGCTCACCAACCCCGCGGAGAGGATGGAGACGGCCAGGCTTTGGCCTCCGCGTGTCGCCAAGATCGCCGCCGCCACAATGGTGACGCTCAGCAACAGGCTCATCGCGATGAGCAGTGTCATGGCTTCTCTCCCAGGTCTTGCTCGAGCTGATCGACGACCGTCTGCGGCGCCTGCTTGACCCCGACCCGGTGCGCCGCGCGCGCCAGCACCTGCGACGAGAGCGGATTGGTGAAGAGCAGGAACAGGCCGATCAAAAGCAACTTCAGCGCCCAGTCCGGGCGCAGGCAGGCGACCCCGGCGAGGGTCAGCAAGGTGCCCAGGGTGGTGGCCTTGGTGCCGGCCTGGATGCGGTTGTAGGCATCCGGCATGCGCACCAACCCAATCCCACCGGAGAGCAGAAAGGCCGCGCCCCCAACCAATAGGATGGCCCCGAGCAGATACAGCAGCGATGGCATCAGAAGCCCCTTTCGATGTAGCGGGCGACGACGATCACCCCCAGAAACGACAGCAAGGCATAGACCAGGGCAACGTCCAGATAGATGCCGCGTCCCTCGGCCAGCGCCGCGAGCGCGATCCCGGTAATGCTGACGATGGTGAGGCTATCGAAGGCGATGATGCGATCAACCGCCGTCGGCCCGGCCATGAAGCGCCAGAGCGCGAGCAGAAAGGCGACCCCAACGATGGTCGCGGCCAGATAGATCAGCAAATCAACCATAGATGACCTCGAGATAGCGCTCGAAACCGGCGACGATCTCGGCGGTGGCCCCCTCGACATCGGTCGACCCAACGCTGACCCAGTGCACATACAGCCACTCGCCATCCATCTCGACCGTGAGGGTGCCTGGCGTCAGCGAGATCGAGTTGGCCAGCATCAGCCGCCCCATGCGACTCTTCAGCCTGGTGCGGACCTTCACGATACCGGGCTTGATCGGCAACGATGGGGACAGGACGATGGTGGCGAGTTTCAGATTGGACTTGACCAACTCTTTGAAGAACAGGCCGTAGTAGCGAATCCCCGCAACGAACGCTGCGGGGGTCGCGCGAAATTCAGTGAAGAACGAGAGGCCGCTGGGGAACAGCAGCGCGATGGCCAGGGAGACCATGACCCCGACGATGAGCACGTCGGCCGTCACCCGGCCCATGAGCATGAGCCAGAACAACAGCAGGGTCGCGAACATCACGACGATACGCCGTGCTTGCGTTACGGTCTCGCTGTTCGCTGCCATCTTGAGCCTCGGAGGGAAAACGCCTGCTGTCACAAGGCGCATTTTGCCCGCACCCATGGGGCGCGAGCCAGGCTCACCCTGAAATCAGCAACAGGGGGCTACCGCTAGAGTCCCTCCGCCGATCTGCGCCCAGAGGCCGGTTTCGAGCATCGCTCATCCTGCAACCAGCGGCGCTCATCTTGCATCTGCCGCTCGCTGAGTGCGATGCCCTGGGTCAAGATGTCATTGACTTTGCCTCCATTGATCAGGTCGAAGGCAGCAAAGGTGGTCCGGAGGTCCTAGCGGCCCCAAAGGTCGCGGTCGATCTTACGGCTTCCTGGCTTCCTGGCTGACTGCCAGGTAGCTCTGCATGAATGCCTGGCATCCTTGCCATCAGGCCAGGGGGCTCAGACGCCGCCGCTGTGGACCGTCTCGTAGTAGAGCTTTTCCAATTCCTCCTTGTGCTTGGCCTCTTCGTTGGCCAGGTACTCGAACAGCTCCTTGAAGGGGCCAGCCGGCGCGCTGTCAGCGAGTGAGCGGTAGTGCGTCATCGCAAGATGCTCGCGGCTCATGGCGTACTGCAGCACCGCTTGATCATCGGGCTTCTCGCCGAGGTCGGGCGTCATCACGGCCTCGGCGAACTTACCGTCCGTCGCCGGACGCTCCACCTCGGCCGTGATCTGGTCTTGGATGTCGTCGCGCGCCGCCAGCGCGGTGAACAGTTCATAGTGGCCCTGTTCCTCTTTCGCCAGTTCCTCGGCGAGCCAGCGGAAGTTCTTGCTGATCTTCGGGATCAGGTCGGTATAGAAGTTACGCGCGCTCTCTTCGAAGGAAGTTGCAACGCTGAGTACATCCTCTAAGGTGGTCATGGAACGGATGCGCTCGTAGCTGGACTGCTGACCCTCCAGCGGGCCCGTCGATTCTGTGCTCATAGGCTTTGCTCGTTGTTGCAGGAGGACGCTGGCGACTTTGCGCGAATGATGACCCATCGGCCACAGCCATGACGGCCTCGGAGGTGATGACCAGATCGCCTGTCACACTGAGCCAATCGCACACTGAGCCAATCGCACGGGGTATGCAATTGATCCCTCGCGCTCAGACGTCCGCAGCTCCATTCGAGTTCCGCATTCAGCGCATTGCCCCCGAGATCAGGCTAGTTGGCGCCGCCTTCTGGATTTGGCTGGCAACGGGGCTACAGGCAGCCTCGGTCCTCATCTCTCTGGGCCCGCCTGATGCGAGCACGCTCGAACTGACTCGCAACGATCAGCAAGCGCTCGAAGACCTCGACCGTGGGGCTATGTTCATCTGCTTCAGGTTTCGCGGATACGGAGATCAGGTCGCGGACTTCGACGTGGACAAGCGCAACGGGAAGCAGCTAACCGCCAACAATATGCTGAAGAACGGCTTGCAATCAATCGCTACAAGTCAGT
>NZ_JBUDPI010000230.1:0-6342 GCF_054919635.1 Halochromatium sp.
TTCTGTTTACTCGATCATTTAGCCACGCGTCATCTGGACACGCTCGATGCCGGCCGGCTCCGATCGAAGACCTAGAGAGACCATCGTGAACGGCCCTGACAACGCCAGCAACCCACTGGGCAATGAGCCTCCAACGCCGACAAGCGACGCAGCACTGATGGGAACCTATAAGCGGCTGCCTGTTGCTTTCGCGCGCGGCGAAGGCGCATGGCTCTGGGATCGCGACGGCAAACGCTATCTCGATGCACTTGCCGGGATCGCGGTCTGCGGGCTGGGCCACGCTCACCCCAGCGTGCGAGACGCCCTCTGTGATCAAGCTGGCACCCTGATTCATACCTCCAACCTCTACCAGGTTCCGCAGCAAGCCGAGCTCGGTACCCGCCTATGTGGCGCAGCCGGCATGGACCGTGTGTTCTTCGGTAATTCTGGCGCCGAAGCGAACGAGGCCGCGATCAAACTGGCACGTCTGTACGCCCATCAACGCCGCATCTCGAGCCCGGCGATCCTGGTCATGGAGAACGCCTTTCATGGCCGGACCCTGGCGACGCTCACCGCAACCGGCAACCGCAAGGCTCAAGCCGGCTTTGAGCCCCTGGTACAGGGCTTTGTGCGAGTGCCCTACAACGACATCGCAGCGGTCGAGACCGCCGCTGCTAACCGGCCGAACATCGTCGCTGTGATGGTCGAGCCCATTCAGGGCGAAGGCGGCATCATCATTCCAGATGACGATTACCTACCTCAGCTCCGGGCCCTCTGTGATCGTCACGGCTGGCTGCTCATGGTCGACGAGATCCAGACTGGCATGGGTCGCACCGGACGGCTTTTTGCGCATCAGTGGACGGGCATCAAGCCCGACGTGATCACCCTGGCTAAGGGGCTTGCGAATGGTGTCCCCATCGGTGCTTGCCTCGCCAGCGGCACTGCCGCTGAGGTCCTCGGGCCTGGCAGCCACGGCTCGACCTTCGGAGGCAACCCGCTCGCCTGCTGCGCCGCATTGAGCGTGCTCGACACCCTCGAGCGCGACGAGCTGGCATCCCGGGCGGCGGTGCTTGGCGATCACTTGCTCGATGGCTTCCGCACTCGCCTCAATGGCGTTGCTGGCGTTCGAGACATCCGCGGACGCGGGCTAATGATCGGGATCGAGCTCGATCAGCCTTGTCCCGAGCTGGTGACCGCAGCGCTGGCACGAGGGCTGCTCATCAATGTGACAGCAGGCTCGGTGGTGCGTCTGTTACCGCCGCTGATCATCGACGATGATCAAGCGACCGAGATCGTCGAGACGGTCTCGGAGCTCATCCGGGTGTACTTAAGCACATCGACCGACACCACCGCAGGAAGCCCGTCGTGACCATCGATAGCAGGCCCCCTGTACCCCATCGCATTGTGCCCAAGGCGATGATGCCAAAGCACTTTCTGACCCTGCTCGATCTCGATGAAGGGGAGGCCAAGCGCCTCATCCGCCGGGCGACGGAGCTGAAGCAGCTGCGGCAGCGAGGCGAAGACTATCGACCACTGGTTGGCTACACGCTCGCAATGGTGTTCGAGAAGTCCTCGACCCGCACACGAGTCTCGTTCGAAGCAGGAATGTCGCAGCTCGGAGGCACGGCAATGTTCCTGTCGCCAAGGGACACCCAGCTCGGCCGAGGCGAGCCGATCGAGGACAGCGCCCGGGTCCTATCACGGATGGTCGATGCCGTGATGATCCGCACCTTCGAGCATGAGACCTTAACGCGATTCGCTGAACATTCGCAGGTGCCGGTAATCAACGGACTGACCGACCGCTTTCATCCCTGCCAGCTGCTCGCGGACATGCAAACCTATGTTGAGCATCGTGGATCGATCCGCGGGCGCCGCGTTGCGTTCGTCGGCGATGGCAACAACATGTGCCATTCCTATATCAATGCAGCTCGCCTGTTTGGCTTTCAGCTGTGCATCGCTTGCCCGCCCGGCTTCGAGCCCGACCCCGACGTCCTAGCCACGGCCCCAGACCATTGCACCCTCATGCATGATCCGGCAGAGGCTGTCGAGGACGCCGATCTGGTTGTTACCGATGTCTGGGCCAGCATGGGGCAGGAAAGCGAGGAGGATCAGCGTAAGGCGGTGTTCGCCGACTTTTCCGTCACCGCAGCGATCATGGCAAAGGCGCGACCCAATGCCCTCTTCATGCATTGTCTGCCGGCACATCGCGGCGAAGAGGTGAGCGCCGAGGTCATCGATGGCCCTCAGTCGGTGGTTTGGGATGAAGCTGAGAACCGCCTTCATGCCCAGAAGGCGCTGCTCGAGCTACTGCTCGCGCCGCAGCCGGGCTCCGAGCCACCGGCTTACTGAACCGTCGTCGACAGCGGGCTCTACCCTGATCCAATGCAGTCGCTGCGTCATGGCCCTCGCCCGCGTCACCTGATCGGCCTTTGCCTGGCTGCAGGGCTGATCGCCTCAGCCCCCGGGGTTATTGCTCAAACCCAAACGCGCTATGTCACCGATCAATACAATTTCAACCTGCGCAGCGGCGAGAGCACGCGCTACAAGATCCTGCGCCAATTGCCGAGCGGGACACCGCTGACGGTCCTGAGCATCAATGAGGCAAGTGGTTACGCGCGAGTCCGAACCGAAGAAGGCCTGACTGGATACATCCTGCTGAGCTATTTGCAGGATGAGCCCGCTGCACGCAGCGAGCTCGAGACTATGCGTGCCAGACTCGCCGCACTCCAGCAAGAGCCAGACAAGCTCGCGGCACAACTGAGTGCGCTGCAAAACAAGCATGCTGAGCTTGAGGCCAATGCGAAGGCGCTCAAGCGCGACAAGCAAGAGCTTGAAGCCGAGCTCGCCGAGATCCGCCATGCAGCCACGAACGCGCTCCAGATCGATCGCGAACGCCGCCAGCTGCAGCAGCAGGTCTCCAACCTATTGCTTCAAGTCGACCAGCTCGAGCACCGCAATCTCGAGCTCAGCAACAAGACTCGGCAACACTGGTTCCTGATCGGCGCTGCGGTAGTCGCCGGCGGCATCCTCATCGGCCTTATCCTGCCAAACCTGCGTCTGCGCCGACAGCGCAGCCCTTGGAGCAGCTCCTCACTCTGAGCTCAGGACTGGGGTCTGATAGTGAGCCTGAGAATTGGGCCCCGATCCGCTGTCAGATCCCCCTCAGGTCCCCCTGGACCCATTGGCAATTCGCCGGAGTCATCCCTTGCTCACAGCGGTTGATACAGAGCCTGTAACGAACCGATGCGTTACGCTCTGCGAGGGACTTGGCGAGGAAGGGGCGAATGACATAGGTGGTGTCGGAATGCGCATGGATACGGGTTCCACGGCAGGCGGCTTCGGTGCTGAAGATCTTCGCACTGCCCCCACCAAAGGTCGGCTCTAGCACATCGAAATAGACATTCGGGTTATCGCTCTCGAGCTGCGCCGTCAAGACTTGGCCCTTGACCACACCAACGACATAGACCGCCGTTTTATAACCGTCGATGGTGGCATCGACAATGGTTCCGCCGTTGGCTTCGAAGCTTGGCGTCTCCAAGGTTTCATCGAGCGACAGCATCCGCTGCGCTGCGGTCGTGTTAGGCTCAGGCCGCTGAACACCCCCAGCGCAGGCCAGAAGCAGACTCGAGAGCAATAGAACGGCGAGAGGACGCAACAGTCGCATAAGGGGCTCCTACTAGGGCGCGCGGCAGAGGGATGACGATGCCGTCACTCGGAATCATTCTATGCTAGACGCATACCGTCGGCTATCAGCGCCTTGCCCCTAGCTACGGGATCACGAGCGACATCCCTGGCGAAAGCCTGTCTGGCGTTATTAGCAGATCGCGATTGGCGTCATAGATCCGCTCCCAGGCGCTAGCATCACCTTATACGCGAGCGCTGATCCGCGAGAGCGTATCCGCCGCTCGTACCTCGTAGAATACGGGCGCCGCAGCCTGCATGACCGCAGGCTCCCGGGATTGATTGGTGCCGACCTCATTTAGCGATGGAGCCACCCTGTTTGACGTGGGAGCCGCACTTGATGCGAGCGCAGCGGTCGCCGACGGAGCGCTCTGACCGTCTGTCGGTATGATCGCGGTTTCGTTCGCCGGTCGCGCAATCGATCGAACCGACGGCAACTCAGCCTCTGCACCGATCGCGCGAGACGGTTGGCCGTTGCCATTGAAACGCGCGACCCGAGCCTCGGCAGTCGCGAGTCGGCGCTCAAGCTCGACCGCCTGTTGCAGGGCCTCGGCCTGTCGGGTCCTCGCGATTGCTAGCTCCTTGCTCAAGCGTTCGATCTCGGTCTCAGCGTGCGCCTGGGCCTCGTTCATCGCAGCCACGGCCTTTTCCGCCTTCTCGGCGCGGCGACGAGCCTCATCGAGGGCGGGCTGCTGTTGCTGTAACCGTGCATTGAGATCGGCAAGCTCGCCTCGACAAGCGGTCAACGCATCGCCCACGGACACCGATGCATCGTTCTCCACGCGCGAAGCCACCGGCGCAAGCGCATCCAGGCCCGACATGAGGCCACGCAGGAGATCGGACTGAATAGCAACTTGGGCTCGCAACTGAGTGGTCTCCTGCGCGAGCGTCTCGATTCGCTCATTGATCTGGCCGCTGCCGCTTGCCGCGACCTTAACGGATTCTTGAGGTAACAGCCCATCGGTCTCAACGTGCTGATCGAGCGTCGGCTGAGCCGAGACCAAGCTCAGCTTGAGCAGCCCAGCTAGCACGAGCCAATGGCGGCGGGCTAGCGCCACAGGCGAGCGCCGACCCCGACTCTCGATGCGATCGCCGCTACAAAGCACTGGCTCTGATTGGATATGGGCTGTGCTCATCGCCTTAGCTGCGCTATCGCGACCGAAGACCATCAGCGTCAATCCCTCTTAAGGTGACTTTAGGCGACGCTAACGAGATCGGCAGCCGCTTCGCGCTGCAATCGCTCAACCCCTGCCTTGATTGAGTATACCGCGCCCGACGCGGCGCCAGAGCAGCCCAGCAAGAGCGGTGAGCGACCGGGCACCGCCGTGTATGTCCTCGCCGCTGACCGCTCCGAGCAAGCGCTGGAGTGCGCGCTTGCGGGCGCGATATCGAACCTTGTAAATATTCGCTTCATCCCGGATTGACAGCAGATAGTCATCACTGGTCTGCACCGCATCAACGAGTCCCAGACCGAGCGCTTGCTCGCCATGCCAATACTCACCGGTCGCCACCTTGCTGAGATCGAGCTCAGGTCGGTAGGTGGCGATGAACGACTTGAACTGGCCGTGAGTCTCCTCAAGCTGCTCGCGCAGCTTGGCCCGGCCTTCATCGGTATTCTCACCAAACAGCGTCAGGGTCCGCTTGTGCTCGCCGGCCGTATGCAGCTCGAAGTCGACGCCCTTCTGCTGCAGCAGCCGATGAAAATTCGGCATCTCGGCGAGAACACCGATCGAGCCAACGACTGCGAACGGTGCGGCAAGGATCCGATTGGCGACACAGGCCATCAGATAGCCCCCACTCGCGGCCACCTTGTCGACCGCGACGGTCAGCGGAATGCCCGCAGTCCGGAGGCGCAGCAGCTGCGATGCCGCCAGCCCGTGCTCATGCACGGCACCACCGGAGTTTTCCAAGCGCAGCAGCACCTCATCCTCTGCACTCGCCGTCATCAGTAATGCCGAGATCACCTCGCGCAGCGTACCCACCTCCGAGGCCATCAGGTCGCCATGGAAGTCGATCACGAAGAGCCGCCGCTTATCAGGCTCATCGGCCTTCGCCCGCGCCTTCTCGGCCTTACGCTCGGCCTTGAAGGCCTTCTTGGCGACCTTGGGCGGCAGCGTTGCGGCCTTGATGATCGCCGCCATCTGCGCGTAGCGATCGTTGAGATCGACCACGTCGAGACGACTCCCATCATCATCGTCGTCGGTCGAATCACTATGCCGTGACCTCATGACAAGCACGAGCAGAAGGGCAATCGCCAACACCCAGGTCAGCGTCTTGGCTACAAAGAGACCGTATTCGATCAGGGCTTCAATCATCAGCGTCGTGCAGAAACGTTGTGTCCGTGAATGGGAAGATCACAGCTCATCAGGTATGGCTCGATAGCCCGGACAATGAAACTGCAAGGAAGATGCAAGCTCATCGGCGTCGATCGGTAGCACCGCGCCGATTTGAGGCCTATCAGACTGCGATCGGCGCGCGGATCGGCGGATGCGGGTCATAGCCCTCGATACTAAAGTCCTCAAGCCGATAGTCGAACAGGCTTGTGGGTCGGCGCAGGATGTGCAGGCGTGGCAGTGGCCTAGGCTCACGTCGCAGCTGCTCGTAGACGATGTCGTCGGTCAAGTGGTTACGATAGAGGTGAAGATCGCCAAACGTATGCACCAGCTCACCAACGTCGAGGTC
>NZ_JBUDPI010000231.1:0-6339 GCF_054919635.1 Halochromatium sp.
CGTTCAGCCAGCGGGTGAAGATCGCAGGCGGTCTGAATCTCAACAGACACAGGCACTTGCATACACTCCGAAGCGGTCAACTGCTCTTTCTAGGTTTAGGTCACTGCTGCTTGCCCACCACCGCCACGGCTTCGCTCAGAGCCGCTGATTGAGCTAGGTCATCAAATCAACAATAGGGTCAACCCCGGCAACAGGGCGTGGCCGATGCCCCCTCATCCTTGGCAAATCATCGGCACAGCCAACCGGAACCTTGCCGATAACCTAATTTTTGCTTTTCTGACTGTGACTTACCGCCGAGGCGGCGGCATATCGCAGCCACGCCTTTGCACCGTAAACCAAATCCAGACCCACTTGTTGTCGGGCGCTGCAGCGCGAATCAACGGCGCCACCACTGTCAACTTTCGCCTTGTCAGGCTAAGACGACACTTCTAGGGAACCCTGTTTTACTCAGAAAAACATAGCTTTATCAGCATCTAACGCGATCCGAGGAAGAAACCACAAAGGAATCTGTACATTTGGGTTGACATTTAGAGCTGTCAAACTAAACTGACAGCCATGGAAACGCGACCTGGCCCACGGAAAGGCCTCCGGCACTGCCGGTCGTTCAGTTCGATGCGACACCAACAGTCGGATCGAGTCCCGTCGCACGCACAGGTGCGGCACTGTCATCAAACCCTTAACGGAGGGTATGTAAATGGCTGACATGAAGAGCCTTTCGGGCCTCACGCCTGAGCAAGCGAAAGAGTTCCACGAGCAGTTCAAAGTGACCTATACCGCTTTCGTCGGCATCGCCGCCGTTGCTCACCTTCTGGTCCTAGCCTGGAAGCCCTGGTTCTGAGATCTCCAACGAGGAATAAGTAATGTTCCAAGACGTCTTCAACTATAAGCCGAAAGAACAGGACTACCGGATCTGGCTGGTGCTGAACCCCGCCGTTTGGTTGGTCCCGATTCTGGCAGCCGTCCTCGTGATCGCCCTTGGCGTGCACACCATGGTCTTCTCGCTTGACGAGTACAAATGGTCCGCGGACGAAGCTCCGGCACCTGTTGCAGCACCTGCTCCGGCCGCTCCAGCAGCTGAGTAAGCATTGCCACCGAGATTGTCATGCGAGCGGCAAGGGCTGTTAGCCCAGATGCATTGCTCGCAGTCGCCTTCGGCTTCACAGCAGCCCCAGGCGCCCTGCCCCGGCTTCGAGAGTCGCGTCGGGGTGGAAAGACAGACCCATTGTCATTGATGCCACAGCTGGCATCGTGATACCCGCCGCAGCTGTGAGAAGCGGCACACATAACCGTCAGGAGTCAACCAATGGCCGAACCCGCAAGCCTGTCTGGGCTTTCCCCGGATCAAGCAAAAGAGTTCCACGAGCAGTTCAAGGTGACCTACACCGCATTCGTCGGCATCGCCGCCGTTGCTCACCTGCTCGTTCTGGCTTGGAAGCCCTGGTTCTGATCATCTGATCAACCACGCTCC
This sequence comes from Halochromatium sp., assembly GCF_054919635.1. Taxonomy (NCBI): domain Bacteria; kingdom Pseudomonadati; phylum Pseudomonadota; class Gammaproteobacteria; order Chromatiales; family Chromatiaceae; genus Halochromatium; species Halochromatium sp. The sequence goes on from NZ_JBUDPI010000231.1 coordinate 1,469, forward strand.
AAAGCATTGAACCGAAACCTAATCTAAGAGGGCTAAACACATGGCCGAGCAACAAATCCCGAAACCAAAAAATCCAGAAGACGATTGGAAGATCTGGATGGTTCTGAACCCCGCGACCTGGCTGGTTCCGATCCTGTTTGCCGTGCTCGTCATCGCATTGGGCGTGCATGCAATGGTCTTCTCGCTCCCATCTTACAGCTGGGGCGGCTGATAACATCAGCGACCAAACAGCAGGCGTGCCTAGCAGGCCTGCTGATGCTGAAAGGTCGGATCAGCGTTAGCGCCTAACCCGACCAGATCAGCAGCGATCAGACACACAAGATCGCACTGAGCGCCGGCTCCGCGGCTTATCCCACAGGTCTCAAAGAGACCAAGGGATGAGATTCGGGAGCCGGCGCCGGCCGTTTTGGGTGCAAGGCTCGCGCTATCGTCAGCTATTTCAGCGCCTTGGGCCGAACAACCCGCAAGAGCACGGCTGAGCCCGCCTCCAGCGCAGCCCAATCGTCCGGCATCTCCAATCGAGCCAAGGCCGCCGTGGGCAGCAGTTTCTCGTCCTTGACCTCATCGACATCGTCAGGGGCCAAATAGCAAAGCAGCTCCTCAAGCCCTGGGTTGTGGCCAACCATCAGCAGGGTGTTCGGGGATTGCGCGTAGTCGCCTAGAACATCCAGCAGTGTCTTGAGGCTGGCCTCGTAGATCGCCGGCTCCCATTTGATGTCACGCTTCTTGTAGTCGAGCCCTTTGCAGACCCGCAAGGTGGTCTCGCGAGCGCGCTCGGCTGTCGAGCTCAGGATCAGCGACGGGACCAGCCCTTCCCGATAGAGCCATTCACCAATGCGGGGCGCATCGCGCTTGCCTCGTCTGGCGAGCGGGCGCTCGATATCAGACGCTGCATCGCTGTCCCAATCGGACTTGGCGTGTCGCAGCAATAGTAGCTCGCGAGCCATTTCAGCAGGAGATCCTTAACAGGAGCGGGGCGTTGACAAATCGGGGGTGGCGCAAGCGTGGCGATGGTCATCGCCAGCCAGCGCTGCATGTTAACACAACCGTAACAGACCCCAAACCTGCCGATTGAAAACAGGCAGATAGCGTTTCATCAATGACCGCAAAATCGGTCTGCTGAACCGGTTTGTGACGACCACTGAGATCGGGCTCCGCCCGCGAGGCACCTTGGCTTCGCCATCAAGGAAGACCGCGGAAGATGACTTGAGCTGGATCAGCGCTGTGAGCAGCCGCGCGCCGGCTGAGCCAAGCGAGAGGCCTTAGGCGTCTGCGCCCAACTCAGCCGAATTCAACGGAGCTCAGCCAAGAGCTGATCGATCATGCCCTCCGCCTGGCTGAGATAGCCACCGCCAAAGAGATTCAGGTGGTTGATGATGTGGTAGAGATTGTAGAGCTGCTTGCGAACCGCGTAGCCCGAGCTCAACGGCCACGCCTCTTCATAGGCCGCTCGAAACTGGCCACCGAAGCCACCGAAGAGCTCCGTCATGGCCAGATCGGCCTCTCGATCCCCGTAGTAGCAGGCCGGATCGAAGATCACTGGCTGTCCATCGGCTGCGTAGCCGATGTTGCCTCCCCAAAGGTCACCGTGCAACAGCGAAGCCGCAGGAGCATGGTCAAGCAGACTGGACAGGCCTTGGCGCAGACGCTCACCTCGTTGTTGCAGGCGGCCGCGATAGCCATTCCTCGCCGCGAGCTCTAGCTGGAACCCGAGCCGCTGCTCGGACCAAAACTCGACCCAATCGTCGTGCTCGGTATTCTTCTGCGGCGTCGATCCAATCGTGTTATCACGATGCCAACCGAAGCGAGGCCGGGTAGCGCGATGCATCTCGGCCAGCTGCCGACCCGCTGCAATGGGATCACCTCGCCGTCCGCCGAGGGCGATGTACTCCATCGCGATAAACGCCTGGTCTCCGTCCACCCCGGTGCAGAGTGGCTCCGGCACGCGAATGCTCTTGGTGGCCGCCATCTCCGCCAGACCCGCAGCCTCGGCCTCGAACATCTCAAGCAGCTCGGCCCGATTCAGCTTGACGAAGACACGCTGCTCCTCCTGCCCGAGGACGACGGCCTGATTGATGCAGCCGCCACCGATGACCTGAGAATGTCCGCTTTGGATGCAGCGCCCGGAAGCGGCGTTGATCTGCTCGAGGATGCCTTGCCAATCCGTCATCACAATGAGTCGAGCCCTCTTCGATCAGGTGTTTGCCAACCGACGCAGCAGCGGGCTGGTGCGCGGGAAATGCGCACGCAAGAACGCCATCTGATCAGCCAGCACATTACGGCCCATCAGATAGATGTACTCGACATGGGTCGGCGTGAACGGCACCGCAAGCAGTTGCATCCCTGCGTCTTCAGGACTACGCCCGGCCTTGTAGTTATTGCAGCGGACGCAGGCCGTGACCACGTTGTTCCAATCGTCTTGGCCACCCTTGCTGACCGGACGAACATGGTCGCGGGAGAGATAGCTCGCCGAGAAACGCCCGCCGCAGTAGAGACACAGATGGTCGTCGCGCTGGAACAGGGTTCGGTTCGAGAGCGGAGGCACGTAATCATCGGCGAACTTGGTTGGGCCATGATGCTGACCCTGAGTCGCGATGATCGAGTGGATCTGCAGCTCGCTCTGGGCGCGAGTGCGCGCATTGATACCGCCCCGCAGCAAGATCATTGGGTTGCCGCAGGCATAGGCGACTTGGCCTAAGAAGTAGAGCCTGGCAGCGGCCTTATAGTCGATCCACTCCAGTGGCATACCGGCTAGATCGGTGCGCAGGATCTGTTGGCTCAGTGACAGCATAGCTCGGAACCCTGGGCTCGGGATCGAAAGGATTCGACAGCGACCAGACGGTCGCGGCAATAATACACGGTTGACAGGCTCGGGCAAGATCGAGCCGAGATCCCAGCCCGATGAGGCTATCGCACTCGCACCCAAACCCTCAGCCGCCTGATCGAAGGAGCCAGCCTTGGCGATCGTCCAAGTTGCCGTTGCGACGCCGCTGCCCGACATCTTTGACTATCTTCCGCCAAGCCGCGAAACGCCTTGCAAGATTGGCCAACGGGTGATCGTTCCCTTTGGCCGGGGTCATCGGGTCGGGATGATTGTCGGCCATTGCAGCGACTCAGCCATCGTGCCCGAGCGACTTAAGCGCATCGAGCGTTGTCTCGATCCAGAGCCACTCCTGTCGGCTGAAGACATCGGCTTGATTCGATGGGCGGCCGACTACTATCGCTGCCCTCCAGGCGAGGCCATCTTCAGCGCACTCCCGTCCCGGCTGCGCCGCCCTGTTCTCAGCCGCGAGCCTGATCGAAAGGGCTGGCGGCCGACAGCCGAGGGCGTTAGCGGCGCCTTGCAGCAGCTGACGCACGCACCTCGCCAAGCCGCAACACTAACGGCCCTGCAGTCAGAGCCCGCCGGTATCGATGATGCCTCGCTACGCGAGCGCCTCGGCGACTGCCGGGCCGCGCTCAAGTCGCTTGCAGGCAAGGGGCTTATTGAGCGCTGCAGCCTGTCATCAGCCTCGGTCGGCATGGAGCCGCAGGCCAGTCCCGCCCGAACTGCAGCGCCACCAGCGCAGTGGTCCGACACCTCAGCAGCAGCCCCCACGCCCACCTCAGCGCTCAGCTCAATACTCGGCCCAGCCCTCAGTCCCGTGCTCAACAGCGAGCAACAGGCCGCGGTCGACCGGATGAGCCAAGGCGAGGGCTTCAATTGCTATCTCTTAGATGGCGTCACCGGCAGCGGAAAGACCGAGGTCTACATCCGACTGATCGATAAGGCCCTTGAGCAAGGCCAGCAGGTGCTGGTCTTGGTTCCCGAGATTGGCCTCACCCCGCAGCTCGCCCACCGTTTTGCACATCGCATCCGTACCGAGTGCGCGGTGCTTCACTCCGGACTCGCCGAGGGCGAGCGCGAGCTTGCCTGGCGCCGCGCCGCCAGCGGCCAAGCACGCCTCGTCCTGGGCACTCGCTCTGCGATCTTCACGCCGCTGCCGGATCTTGGTCTACTGATCGTCGACGAGGAGCACGACGTCTCGCTCAAGCAGCAAGACGGGTTTCGCTACTCGGCGCGCGATCTTGCCGTGCGTCGTGCCCAGATCGCTCGCTGCCCAGTCCTGCTCGGCTCGGCGACGCCATCACTGGAGACACTGCGCAATGCCGAGCAGCGACGTTATCAACATCTGCGCCTGAACCGACGCGCCGGCGCTGCCCAGCCTCCGCGCTTCTTGCTCGCCGATGTGCGCTCACAGCCGCTGGTGACTGGTCTTTCACATGCACTGCTGACGCGAATGTCAGACGTGATCGAGGCCGGCAACCAGGTCCTGCTCTTCCTTAACCGTCGCGGCTTCGCGCCCGTGTTGACCTGCCACGACTGCGGCTGGATCAGCAGCTGCAAGCACTGTGATGCGCGCATGACGCTGCATCGCGGCCACGGGCAGCTGGTCTGCCATCATTGTGGTGATCAGCGGCTGCTGCCGGTCCAGTGCCCGTATTGCGAATCCCCCGACCTGCGCCCCCTCGGCCAAGGCACGGAGCGCGTCGAAGACAGTCTCCGGCAACGCTTCCCAGGCATCCCGCTGGCCAGGATCGATCGCGACAATACCCGTCGCAAAGGCGAGCTCGAGCGCCTGCTCGCGGCCGCCCGCGATGGCGAGTACCCGATCCTGCTCGGCACCCAGATGCTGGCCAAGGGCCATCATCTGCCCGGTGTGACCCTGGTTGGCATCCTTGACCTGGACCATGGCCTCTACGGTAGTGATTTTCGGGCCACCGAGCGCATGGCCCAGCTCTTGATTCAGGTCGCAGGCCGGGCCGGACGCGCCGAGCGGCCGGGCACCGTCATGGTACAGACGCGCCACCCGGATCATCCCCTGCTGACC
>NZ_JBUDPI010000232.1:0-6335 GCF_054919635.1 Halochromatium sp.
GGTGACGCCATTGTCCCGCACCAGTCGCCGCGCCTCCTGCCAGCGGCTGTCGATACCTTCAGGGCCGAGCTCGCGCAGGGCGTCAATCAGGTACTGCCAGTGCGGACGCAGCCCACCGTCACAGGTGCGCATCTCGTCGAATTGACCGACGAGCGGCCGATAGGCATCGCCCAGTCGCATCGGCCCTTGAGAGGCAGTTGCTAGCTTAGCGGCCATCGGCGCGCAACGCTGACGCTAGCGAACATTGCCGGAGAGTAGACAGGCGGACTGCTTGTCGCGACAAGATCAGAGCCAAGAGGTCGGTCCTCGCTACACAGAGACAGACAGGGCCCAGCGGTGAGCGGCTGGCGGCAGCGTTCAATAGATCCACGGGATGAACTTGCTGACGCGCGCGGCATAGGCGGGATACTCAGGATGGCGCTCAGTCAGCCAGGCCTCCTCCTTGCGTGCCTTCAGATCGAAGAAGAAGAAGCCGAGGATGAGCAACAGCAAGTGCGACAAGCTGATCGAGTAGAGCGTCCAGGCCAGGGCCGCACTCAACAGGCTCGCGTAGAGCGGATGGCGCACCAGGCCATAGACACCATGCTGAACCAACTGATTGTGCTCCACTGGATAAGGCAGGGGCGTTAGATACTCACGGATGTGATGAGAGCCCAGCGCGCCGAGCAGCAGGGCCGCAAACGCGAACGGAAGCGCGAGGATCAGTCTTGGCAGCAGCAAGTCGGCATACAGCTGCGCGGAGAGTCCAGGATGCCATACCGGCGTAACGGCAAAGATGATCATCAGCGCGAACTGGATCGCGACCAGCATCTCGCCGCGTCGCCCGAGTCCTGGCCGATCACTGGGCTGACTCATAGAGTTCTCCACGTCTGGCGTTATCGGATAGCGTCAGTATCGCACTGCCCCGGGTGCTGCGTCGGTTTAATGCGAGCCGACGCCGACCCATCTCGCACTCAGCTCTGGACCAAACACTCACCATCGGTGCAGACTTAGGCGATTCCTGTCAAAGCTCATGCGGCCTTGCTTGTCTTTTCGCTCGCCTTCTTCGTCGCGCCGCCGGCCACGTAGCCCGGCCATTAGCCTGACTGGGCTCCCGGCGACGCTCCTCGAAGGCAAACAAACATCCTGCGCAATGCGGCACGAGCTTTTTCGGCAATCGCCTCAATCCATGCTCAAGCCAGTATTTTTCACGTTACTTGCGGTGACCAGTCTGTCCTTTGCCACCACTTCCGGTCTCATTGATGATTTTCGCCAACAGGAGAGCACATCGAGGCTCGGCACCGACTGGCGCCTGATAACCGATCAAGTGATGGGAGGGATATCGGCGGCCGAGATGACGCGCGCCGTCATCGACGGACGCCCAGCACTCTGCTTGACCGGCACCGTTAGCCTGGAGAACAACGGTGGCTTCGTCCAGATGAGCTTGGATCTCCAGCACGATCGCGGGCTGCTAGACGCAAGCGCCTTCGAGGGTCTCCGACTCATCGTGCGAGGCGATGGCGCTGACTACAACCTGCATCTCAAGACCACGGCCATCCAGCTGCCTTGGCAGTCGTATCGTGCCGCGTTCTCGACAGGCCCTGATTGGAAAGAGGTCCGGCTGCCATTCTCGAGCTTCCAGCCCCACCGGCTCGTTCCCACCCTAGACCCAGCCCGACTCAAGCGTCTTGGCATCGTCGCCATTGGACAGGCGATGTCAGCCGATGTGTGCATTGCAGAGATCGGCTTCTACTAGCATGACTGTCTAGAACCTTCTAGATCAATCCCCTCGAAACGACTGATTTTTAAGAAGAAAAACCAAGACGCCAAAGCAAGAGCGTTGAGCCAGAGCGGCCATCGCTTCCCTGAAGCCTCGACTTCAGCCTGCTCTCGCCCGCCAACACCACCAGCAGGCTCCATTGCTTCTCCTGGCCAGCCCAAGACGGCGGCCGAACTCGACATCACTCCACTTTACACCACCAGACGCGCCCAGAGGACCTAAGTCTCGCAAGCTCAAGGTGTTCGCGGAGCTTTGCAGAAGAAAACTAAGAGATGCGCGCTATCTCCCGGAAATATATCACTTATCAACTCTTCAAACAGGTTTTAGAAAACACGCTAATCGCTTTGTCATGCAAAGAAAAAACTGCGCATAAGACCTTGACCTTCTGAGATCCGCCTCTTAAGATTGGAAAAAAGTGGGGTGCAGTGGATTTTTGGGGTAATGACCGCCTAAAGGGGGGCCGGTCATGTTTAGGGGGACACAATTCCTAAATCTTGACGCCAAAGGGCGTCTTGCGATGCCTTCGCGGCAGCGCGAGCGGCTCGCGCAGCTCTGCGACTCCCACCTCGTCATTACTGCGCATCCACAGCGATGCTTGTTGATTTACCCAGAGCCGGGCTTTGCTGAGATCGAGCGCAAGCTCAACGCGATGCCCGCGCATCTTGCGGAAACCACCGCACTGCAGCGGCTCCTGATCGGGTACGCGAACGACGCCGAGATGGACGCTCAAGGGCGAGTGATGTTGACGCCAGCACAGCGCGAGTTCGCCGGGCTAGAAAAGCGCGTCGCGCTGGTCGGCATGGTGAATCGCTTCGAGCTATGGGACGAGTCGGCGTGGCAGGCAACGATTAAGGACGCGGAGGAAGTCGATCTCTCGAGATTGGCGACAAACCCAGAAACAGCATCTTTCTCCTTCTAGGCAGGGATTAGCACAGAACAACCGCACAGGGGGCGAGCCAGACAATGGCATCGCATGAGCACATACCGGTTCTATTGAACGAGAGCATGCAAGCGCTGGCTATAAAACGCACCGGCTGCTACCTCGACGGCACCTTTGGCCGCGGTGGACACGCGCGCGCCCTACTCGCTCAGCTCAGCGCCGCCGGACGCCTGCTCGCCGTGGACCGCGACCCAGAAGCGGTTGCCGCAGGCCAACGATTGGCCGCAACCGACCCGCGCTTCGAGATCAAGCAGGCACGCTACTCGCAGCTACCACAGCTAGCCCAAGCACGCGGCTGGAGCAGACGCGTCAACGGCATCCTGCTCGACCTAGGCGTCGCATCCCCGCAGCTCGATCAGCCAGAGCGTGGCTTCAGCTTCAACACCGATGCCCCGCTCGACATGCGCATGGACCCAAGCACTGGGCAGAGTGCCGCAGACTGGCTGGCCGCCGCGAGCGAGCAGATGATCGCAAAGACCTTGCAAACACTTGGTGAGGAGCGCTTCGCGCGCCGCATCGCGCGCGCCATCGTGACCGCGCGACAACAGACGCCCATCAAAACGACCGACCAGCTCGCAGCCCTCATCACACACACGGTTCCAACCCGCGAGCCGGGCAAGCATCCCGCGACGCGCAGCTTCCAAGCCATCCGGATCCAGATCAACGCCGAGCTCGAGGAGCTGCGAGCCGCGCTGGCAGGCGTCTGTGAGCTGCTCGCTAGCGGTGGTCGCTTGGTCGTCATCAGCTTCCACTCGCTGGAGGACCGGCTCGTCAAACGTTTCATCCGCGACGAGGCGCAGGGAGCCAGCATCCCGAAGGGCGTGCCGGTCCGCGATGCCGAGCTGTGCCGACGTCTACGGCCGATTGGTCATGCGACTCGCCCATCGGACGCCGAGATCGAGCGCAATCCACGCGCGCGAAGCGCTGTGATGCGCGTTGCTGAGCGGCTGCCATGAGGTCGTTGCCATGAAATCGCTGGGACTCCACACCGGATCAGTCGTCGGTCTTGGCTTGCTCGGCTTGGCAGTGGTCGCCACGGCAACCGCCGTCGTCTACGTCAAGTACCTAACTCGGATCGAGTTTGTCGACTTGCAATCAGTCCGTGCTGCACGCGATGCGCTCGATGTCGAATGGGAGCGTCTGCGGATCGAAGAGGCCGCCATGGGAACGCAGGCACGCGTCGAACGACACGCCCGCCAATCGCTACAGATGCACCTACCGAGATCGGGTGAGCTGCGTATCGTCGAGGTCAAGAGACCATGATCGAGGCCAATCGGATGAAGCACGCCTATCGGGCGCTGCGCGAGGCCGAGCAGCAGCGCATCCGCAAGCGTTTCGGTCAACGCCGACTCATGATCGGCGCGGCATTGGCGCTGGCCTTCGTCTCAGTCACGGCCAGCGCCTTCTTTCGCCAGGTCGTCGAAACCGATTTTCTCAAGGATGAAGGCGCGAAGCGTTTCCTGCGCGACCGCGAGATCCCAGCGCGACGGGGGATCATCATGGACCGCAACCATCAGCCCCTGGCCATCAGCACCTCGGTAGCCACCATCTGGGCCGATCCTCAACTGCTCGCTGCACGCCGCGATGCGCTCGAGCCCCTAGCCCGCGCGCTGGAGGAACCGCTCGCCGAGCTAGAGGCAAAGGTCGAGGACTACGCCGCGAAGGGTCGGCGCTACATGTATCTGCAACGACGCGTCGAGCCGTATCGAGCGCGCGCTGTCGAGGACGTCATCGAGACCTATCGTCTCAATGGTATTGGCATGGAGACCGAGTATCGCCGCTTCTACCCGAGTGGCGAGATCTTCGGCCAGGTCATCGGCTTCACCGATATCGACGACCAGGGTCAAGAAGGCATTGAGCTGGTGCGCAACAGCGAACTCAAGGCTGAGCCAGGCAAGCGCCGGGTGATCCAAGATGGCCATCGCCGCATCGTCGAAGAGGTCGAGCAGCTTCACGCGCCGGAGCACGGCGAAGACATCGTGCTCAGTGTCGATCAGCGCCTGCAATTCCTCGCCTATCGCGAGCTCAAGCGCACAGTGGAGGAGCACAAGGCAGTCGGCGGCTCGGCAACGCTCTTGGATGTCACCACCGGCGAGATCCTGGCGCTAGTCAACCAGCCCTCGTTCAATCCCAATCAGCCGCGGCAGGAGTCCGCCGAGGACCGGCGCAACCGGGCACTGACCGACGTCTTCGAGCCCGGCTCCACGGTCAAGCCCTTCGTGGTGGCGGCGGCACTCGAGCGCGGTGTGATACAACCGCATACGCCGATCAGCACCTCACCCGGCGTGATGCAGGTTGGCCGCAATCGGGTGCGCGACTATCGCAATCTTGGCCAGCTCGACACCACCAGCGTGATCACCAAGTCGAGCAATGTCGGCGTGGTCAAGATCGCCCAGCAGATGGATCGAGCCGTGCTCTGGCAGCTCTATCGGCGCATCGGCTTCGGCGAGACCGGCGACGTTGGCTTCCCGGGGGAGCGCAGCGGCTTTCTGCCTCACTTCAAGGGGTGGTCGAGCTTCGAGCATGCAACGCTCGCCTTCGGCTACGGACTGAACGTGACCACCCTGCAGCTAGCGCAGGCCTACGCCATCATCGCCGCCGACGGGATCAGTCGCCCAGCAACCCTGTTTCGGCGCGACAGCATCCCGCCCGGCGAGCGGGTCTTTGCGCCCGAGACCGCGCAGGCGGTGCGCTTGATGCTCGAGACCGTGGTGTCGGCCGATGGGACTGCGCGTCGCGCCGCGATCCCTGGCTATCGCGTGGCTGGCAAGACCGGTACCGCGAAAAAGGCCACCGGGCGTGGCTATGTCGAGGGCAAGTACCAATCGGTCTTCGTCGGCCTGGCCCCGGTCACCGATCCGCGCTTTGTGATGGTCGTCATGATCGATGAGCCTGGCGGAAAGGAGTACTACGGGGGCGCAGTGGCTGCACCGACCTTCGCTCGGGTGATGGCGGCTGCGCTACGCCTCTACAGCGTCGCGCCGGATGATCCAAAGCATCCGCTGATCTTGACCTCATCAACCGAGAGGACACCCTAATGGTCCTGCCCGCAGATCCACTCACCGAACGGCGAGACCTGAGCTGATGAGCGCACAGCAATCAGACCCGCACTCACCTAGCGGGACCATGTGGAGCCTCGGCGAAACGGCGCAGGCGATCGGGGCGCGGCTGGTCGGCGCTGACGTTAGCTACGCCGGCGTCACCACCGACAGCCGTAGCGACTGCCAAGATCAGCTGTTCGTCGCGCTTCGCGGGGAGCGCTTTGACGGCCACAACTATGTGGCCGATGCCACGAGCAAAGGCGCAGCGGCAGTGCTGGGCGACCGGCCGCTCTACATCGATGTACCGCAATTGATCGTCAAGGACACCCGGCTCGCCTTGGGCCACCTCGCTGCGGCTTGGCGCGATCGCATACCGGCTCGGATCATTGCGATTACCGGCAGCAACGGCAAGACAACGGTCAAGGAGATGACCGCTGCGATCCTGTCCGAGGCCGGCGCCACGCGCGCCACCCAAGGCAACCTGAACAACGACATCGGCATGCCACTGACGCTGCTGTCTGCGCGCAATGAACAGTTCCTGATCCTCGAGATGGGCGCGAACCATCACGGCGAGATCGGCTATATGACCGATATT
>NZ_JBUDPI010000233.1:0-6297 GCF_054919635.1 Halochromatium sp.
TGATCGCCGCGACCTACATCGCGCCGCTGGCGGCCATCCTCTCGATCCAGATCCCGACGCTCGGCGAATGGCTGCTGATCCTGTCGTTCTCGCTGCTGCCGCTGATCCTGGTGCAGGTCGGCAAGGAGGTGGCGCATCGACTGATCCGACACCGGCGCGCGTCCGGACCGAATCAGCCGTCGCCAGCGAACCAATCGCACCAGCAACACTGATCGCCGACTGCAGGTTGGCGATCTCTTCAACCAAGGAGCACATTTCGCTATGCCCGCAAAACAGCCTCGACAACGCTCACGCTGGCACCTGGCCCGCGCGCACCATGCCGCCGAGGTCCGCGCGCGACTCGCATCCGAGGGCGGCGGCGGACATCTCGGCGATGCGGTGCTGGGCGCGATCGACGGCGGCATCACCAGCTTCGCGGTGGTTGCTGGGGCCGTCGGAGGTGGCTTCTCGAGCCTGGTGGTCATCATCCTCGGCGTCGCCAGCCTGCTCGCCGATGGCTTCAGCATGGCGGTCAGCAACTATCTCAGCACCAAGAGCGATGCCCAGGCCGCCGATCAGACCCATCGTGAGGAGCTGCGCCATATCGAGGAGGTTCCGGAACATCAATGCTTGGAGCTGCGCGAGGTCTTCGCCGCCAAGGGCTTTGAAGGCGAGACGCTCGATCGCATCGTCGAGACCATCGCCGCGGACCCCGAGCTCTGGGCCAAGACCATCACCCAGGAAGAGTTCGGTCTGCAGCCAGGCGATACCGGTCAGCCGTTGCAGTCCGGCGCCGCAACCTTCGCCGCCTTTGTGCTCATCGGCGCGATCCCGCTGATCCCCTTCGCGGTGCCGACACTCAGCATCGATCAGGCCTTCGTTGCCAGTATCGGTGCCACCTCGCTGGCATTCCTCGGCGTCGGCATCGCCAAGGGCTGGGCGCTGGACCAGTCTCGCGTGCGCTCCGGTCTCGAGACCCTGCTCACTGGCGGCGGCGCGGCGGTGCTCGCCTATGGGGCCGGAACCCTGCTGCGAGGCTGGCTGGGAACGGGTGCGGTTGCCTGAAAACGCCTGGGTCCGGCGAAGGTTGGGACAGCGCCGACTAGCGTCCGGCGATGGCGGCCTCAAGCTCCGGCATCGCCACCGGCTTGACCAGGTGACGGTCAATGCCAGCGCGGTGCGAGCGGCGCCGGTCGACATCGCGACCGAAGCCTGTCACCGCAATCACCCGCAAATCGTCGAAGCCGTCGAGGCAGCGCAGGCGGGAGGCGACCTCGTAACCATCGAGACCCGGCAAGCCGATATCGAGCACCACCACATCAGGCCGGTGGGACTCGGCCGCGCTCAGGCCGGCGGGGCCGTCGTTCGCGAGCACGACGTTATGTCCGCGCTGCTCCAGCAGTCGTTTCAGGCCGCTGCCGAAGTCCAGATTATCCTCGATCAGCAGGATGCGCCGGGTCGGCGACGGGTCCCTCTGCGCCGGCACTCGCTGGACCTTCGATGGTTGAGCAGCGTCGGCCTGCGGCACAGCCTGCAGCGGCAGCAGCACCCGGAATTGGCTCCCTCTGCCGGGTCCCTCACTCTCGGCATGGATGGTGCCCGCATGCATCTCCACCAGCGAGCGCGCCAGCGTCAATCCAACCCCCAAGCCAGAGCGGGAGGTCTGCGGCTCGCCTTCACGCTGCGGAGCCTGGAAGAAGGGCTCGAAGATGCGCGCCTGGGTCTCGGCGCTCATGCCGACACCCTGATCGCAGATGCAGACCTCCGCCAGACCGTCAGAGGTTTGGGCGCTGAGCCGGATCAGGCTGTCGTCCGGCGAATAACGGCTCGCGTTGACCAGCAGATTGGCAAAGATCTGGCGCAGCCGGGTCGCATCGGCCAGCAAGGGCATGGATGCGTCGGCGATCGCGAGCTCGAGACGTTGGCGGCGGTCCTCGAGCGTCGACTGGACCTGAAGGACGACATCCTGCAGCGTCGTGGTCAACTCCAGCGCCTCGCACTGCAGACTGAGCTTGCGGCGGGCGATGCGCGAGATGTCGGAGAGATCATCGAGCAGGCGTTTGATCTGTGCCGCCTGGGTCGAGATCACGTGCAGGCAACGTGTGGCTTGCGGTGCCTCGAGCTGCAGCGAATCCAAGACCTCGCCGCAGGTCATGATCGCGGCGAGCGGGTTGCGCAGCTCGTGGCCGAGGGTGGCAAGGAACTCGTCGCGCTGGGCCACATGCTCGGAACGCTCGTTGAGCAGGTCCCGAATCCGATACTGCTGGTGCCGCTCACGCAGCGCCATCTTGACCGCATTGACGAACACGGTGCTGTTCACCGGGCGCTCGATCAGCCGGACATGGCCATAGACGTCGTAATCATCCAAGGCCTCGAGACTGGCCTTGGCGAGCCGGCGGGTGAGCACGATCAACGGCAGCGACGACCACTCCTCCTGCTGCGCGAACTGCTCCCGGATGCGGGTACCGGCATCCCCGCGCAGCGCCTCGTCCGCTACCACCAAGGCCGCCGCAGGCTCGGCCAAGGCCGCACAAAGCGCGACGGTGTCGGCACAGATATGCGGTTGCAGCCCCGCATCACGCAGGAAACGCTCGCACAGCGACGCATCATTCGGGCTCGGTGCCAGGATCAGGATGCGCTCGGTGTTGTTGGCGTTGCGATCAGCCATGTCAGGACTCAAAGCAGCGGTCTATCTTCGCCGAGATACTCGGGAACGCCCGTGAGCACGCCGCGGAAATCGCTCAGCGGCTCGCCGACGATGACCCCGCCGCGCCCGATCTTGTACTCGCGGATGGTGCGCTCATGGTCGCCATAGCGCTTCTTCATCACCGACAACGCATAGCGAATCGCTCCATAGGCCTCGAAGTAGCGTTGCGCGATGACGGTATCGGTCAGATAGCTCAGATCGACGGGGAGACCTTCCTGCCGATTCAGCGGGCTTGGCTGCGCCAAGGTGACCAGCGTCAGTGCACCATGGGCGCTCAGGTAGCTCAGCAGGTCATGCACCTGCAGGTTGATCGACGGATCATTGGGCATCGCCTGTAGATAGCCATTGAGGCTATCGATGATCACGATCTGGGTCTGCTTGCGATCGACCTCGTCGGCAAGCTCGCGGGCAAGCTCGCCCGGGGACACCTGGCCCGGGTCGATCTGGCGCAGCGTCAACAGATTCGAGGCCGGGGCCGAGTCGATATCGAGGCCTTGGCTAATCGATCGTTTGCGGAAGGTGGTCAACGACTCATCGAAGGCATAGAGGGCGACCCGTTCGCCGCGCCCCGCAGCCGCCATCGCGAAACTGCTCACCAGTGTCGACTTGCCGCAACCGGGCGGGCCGATCACACCGACACTGGTGCCACGCTCGAGGCCACCGCCGAGCAGCGCATCGAGCGGCGCGCTGCCGCTCGAGATGAGATCGTGCTGTGACGGCGGCTCTGCCGATCGATCGGCATCAAGGCGCGGGAAGACCTGCAAGCCGCCGGTCTTGATGCACATGTCATGGCAGCCGCCCACATAGGCTTGGCCGCGCAGTTTCGGCAGCCAGAGCCAACGCCGCCCAGGGCCATACTCCTCGACCTGCTGCTCCAGCCGACTGATGCCCCAGGCCAGACTGCGCGGATGCAGCTCGGCGGGCCCTGTGGCCTCATCGGTGACCAGCAGCGTCGCTCTAAGCTCGACGGCCTTGCTGCGGAACAGCTCGACATGACGCCGGAAATACGATGACTGATCGCTGTAGACTCGCAAGGCGGCCAATGTATCGAGCACCAGCCGATCCGGTCTAAGGGCCTCCATCTCCGCCATCATCGCCTGCACGCGGTCATCGAGCGCGATCTCCGAGAGATCGAACAGCGCCGTGCTATGGATCTCCTCCGCGCTGACCAGGTCGCGGACCTCGAGACCCTCGATCGACCAGCCGTGCGAGTCAGCGATCACGGCAACCTCTTCCGGGCTCTCAGCAAGCGAGATCAGCAGACAGCGCTCACCACGACGCAAGCCCTCAAGCAGGAACTGCAGTCCGAAGGTGGTCTTGCCGGTCCCTGGATTGCCTTCGATAAAATAGAGGTGGCCAGGACGCAGGCCGCCTTGCAGGACATCGTCCAGACCTGGAATACCTGAGGGCATCAACGTAGTCGACGTCGACATGGATAAGCTCCTTATTGTTACCGAGCCAGCATCGGGTTGCCGGCTGACTGACGGTACGCCTGGTGAGGACTCATCAACGGTTCAGTGGCTCGTTCGGCGCCTCCGTGTCGATTCCACCATCAGTTCGGCAAAAACACCAGCTGTTTTCGGCTGTCGCTCGCCCAGCCAGACTGCATCGCTAGCGCCCCATCACCACGAACCAGCGCCGCTGAGCGGAGCACCGCCACTGAGCGGAGCGCCACCACAGCAGCGCTCAGATTGGCCTCTGCGCGCTGGCGTTGCTTTCGCCGCCGGAAGGCTGTCGATACGTGGCTCGGGCCTTGCTTGAAGGAATGCACAGACCCACAACGACGGAGGTTTCATGATGCCCATGCAACTGTCATCGCCCGCCTTTACCAACGGCGACCGTATCCCCGATCGCTATACCAAGGCCGGTACCAACGACCAGCCGGAGCTGATCATCGCCGGCGTGCCCGAGGAGGCCAAGGAGCTCGCGGTGATCTGCCATGATCCGGACGCGCCCATGCCGCACGGCTTTACCCACTGGTTACTGTACGGTATCCCAGCCGGGACCGAGCAGATCCCGGTGAATGGTGAGAAGCAGTTCCGTCCGGCCGTCAACGATTTTGGCGACATCGGCTGGGACGGTCCGCTGCCGCCCGAGGGCCATGGCCCGCATCATTACTACTTCTGGCTCTACGCGCTCGACAAGCCCGTATTCGGCATGCCGGACCGCGAGACCTTTCTGCGCGACTACGGAGCGCAGGTGATCGATCAGAGCCGCATCATCGGCCTCTACGAGCGCTGAGGCATCCCCTGGGAATGATATCCCCCCGCCTTTGGTGTCTTTCCACAACTCAGCTCGCTGTCAACTGCCGATCCGCATGCCAAGGAGCCCGTTGGACCCTACTGGCTGCGGTGTTGGGCCGGCGACAGCCCATTGGTGCACTTGACTGGAGGATTTCTGATGAACGACGGGACGCTGATCGCTTCGCTCAATGATCTCGGCAGCGACGATGTCGCCCAAGTCGGCGGCAAGAATGCGTCGCTCGGCGAGATGATTCGTCATCTCAGCGCGCGGGGGGTGCGCGTGCCGGGCGGCTTCGCGACGACCGCGCAGGCCTACCGGCAATTCCTGGCCGATAACGAGCTCGAGCCGCGCATCCGCGAGCTGGCCCAAGCCTTTGAGCAGGGTGAGCGCCCCCTCAGCGAGGTCGGCGAGCAGATCCGCGCGCTCTTCCTCAACGCCGAGATCCCGGCGGCCTTGGCCGACGCGGTGCGTAATGCCTACCAGGCGCTGGCCGAGCAGTCCAGGCGCGATGAGCCCGATGTCGCGGTGCGCTCGAGCGCCACCGCCGAGGATCTGCCCGAAGCCAGCTTTGCCGGCCAGCAGGAGACCTTTCTCAACATCCGCGGCGCCGACGCCCTGCTCGCTGCCATCCGGCGCTGCTTTGCGTCGCTGTTCACCGACCGCGCCATCGCCTATCGCCAGGATAACGGCTTCGACCAGCTGCAGGTGGCCCTCTCGGTCGGTGTGCAACAGATGGTGCGCGCCGACAGTGGCAGCTCCGGGGTGATGTTCAGCATCGACACCGACACCGGCTTTCCGCGCGCCGTGCTGATCAACGGCGCCTGGGGTCTGGGCGAGACGGTGGTCCAAGGCATCGTCGACCCGGATGAGTACCTGGTTTTCAAGCCGCTGTTGGAGAATGAATCGCTGACACCGATCATCGCCCGCCAACCGGGGGGTAAAGCGCAGAAGATGGTCTATGCCGAGGCCAACAGCGAAGACCCGACCGTACTCACAGAGACCAGCGAGGACGAGCAGCGAGCGCTGGTGCTGAGCGACGCCGAGGTCCTGTCGCTGGCACGCTGGGCGGTGACCATCGAGCAGCACTATGGGAAACCGATGGACATGGAATGGGCCAAGGACGGCGAGACCGGCGAGCTGTTCATCGTCCAGGCGCGACCCGAAACCGTACACTCGCAGCGAGCCGAGGGCCTGCTCAAGACCTACCGGCTCGAGACCAGCCCTGAT
Organism: Halochromatium sp.; assembly: GCF_054919635.1. Taxonomy (NCBI): domain Bacteria; kingdom Pseudomonadati; phylum Pseudomonadota; class Gammaproteobacteria; order Chromatiales; family Chromatiaceae; genus Halochromatium; species Halochromatium sp. The sequence goes on from NZ_JBUDPI010000233.1 coordinate 6,158, forward strand.
GAGGCCGGCGAGCCGCTGCTCAGTGGCACCGCGATCGGCGATGCCATCGCCGCTGGCAAGGTGTTTCGGCTCGAGGATGCCGGCGAGAACCAGCGGTTCGAGGACGGCGGCGGCCTGGTGACCGAGATGCCCGCTCCGGC